>JAHBAL020000410.1 GCA_018500105.2 Anaerolineae bacterium | reverse complement strand
CCGCTGGTGCACAAACCATCTGCTTTGCCCGCTCGCGGCAAGATACAGAGCTGTTGTTGGGATATTTGCAGCGAGCCAAGAGCCAAGAGTCAAGAGCCAAGAGCCAAGAACCAAGAACCAAGAACCAAGAATCAAGAGCCAAGAACCAAGAACCAAGAATCAAGAATCAAGAATCAAGAACCAAGAACCAAGAATCAAGAACCAAGAACCAAGAATCAAGCACTCAGGACTTAGGACTTAGGACTCAGGACTTAGGACTTAGGACTCAGGACTTAGGGCTTAGGACTCAGGACTTAGGCCAAATTGCTGGTTATCGCGGCGGGTATTTGCCGGAGGAGCGGCGGGCGATTGAGGCGGGGTTGCGTAAGGGCGAGATTCGCGGCGTGGTGGCGACAAATGCGCTGGAGGTCGGGATTGACATCGGTGACCTCGATGCCTGTGTCATGCATGGTTATCCGGGCAGCATTGCAAGCTTTTGGCAACAGGCAGGGCGGGCGGGGCGGCGGCGCAATGCGGCGGCGGCGGTGTTGGTTGCCACCGGCAACCCGCTCGATCAATATTTGGCGGCACACCCCGAATATCTTTTTCGCCAAAGTCCCGAACACGCCCGCATCGCGCCCGACAATTTGGGCATTTTGGCGGCGCATGTGGCCTGCGCTGCTTTCGAGCTGCCCTTCACCCGCGCCGAAACCCTCGGCACTGCTGAGATTAGCGAGTTGCTCGACGTGTTGGCCGAAGAAGGCGACCTATACGCCAGCGGCGGCGTGGCGGGGTTGCCATTATTTAAAAAGGATGAAGGCGGAAGGATGAAGGATGAACAACAACTTGGTGAACTTCATCCTTCGACTCGCTACACTTGGGTGGGTGATGGCTACCCAGCCGACCGCGTGAATTTGCGCGGGGTAGGCGAGCAAATTGCGATTTTGGATGAGCGTGAGCAATTGATTGGGCAGACCGAGCGCAGCACGGCGGCGGCGCGAGTGCATGTTGGCGCGGTATATATGCACCAAGCCGAGCGCTGCCTTGTGCAATCGCTCGACTGGGAGACCGGCATTGCACGGGTGCGGCGGGCTGAGGTGGATTATTACACTCGCGCCAGCGTGGCCTCCGAGGTCATCGTGCTGCGCGAATTTAACCCCGTTGCCGAGCAGCAGCTTTTTCAAAGCGGCGAACTTGAGGTGGTCAATCGCGTCACGCGCTATCAACAGATCCAATTTGACACCCATCACGTGCTCGCCAGCAACGAGCTAGATTTGCCGGAACAGCGGTTGCTGACCACTGGCTATTGGTTTTGGCTAAACGAAGCCTTGGCGAAACAGCTATCGAAAGAAGGCGTGATCAAATTGCCGAATGACTACGGCCCGAATTGGCAAAAACAACGCAACGCCGCCCGCGCCCGCGATGGCTACAAATGCGCCGTATGCGGCAAACCCGAAGGGCAAGGCGTGGTGCAACGCCAACACGATGTGCATCACAAAATCCCATTCCGCAAATTTGGCTATGTCGCGGGTGAAAACGAGCATTATTTGCAGGCCAACCAACTCGATAACCTTGTTACTGTTTGCCCCGAATGTCATCAGCGTATCGAAACCGCCGACCGTAACCCGACTGGCCTCGATGGGCTGTGCTATCTCATCGGGCAAATTGCGCCTTTGCTTGTCATGTGTGACCCCGCCGACCTGGCTGCCATTGCCGATTGGGCCAGCCCGCATACCAAATTGCCCACCATCACACTTTACGAAATGACCCCCGGCGGCATCGGCCTCGCCGAGGCGTTATATGCGCGGCATCACGAGGTGTTGACGCTGTGCCTACAGCGCATCAACGAATGCACGTGTGAATTGGGCTGCCCAGCCTGTGTTGGCCCGCCCGGCCAGCCAAGCGATGACGCCCCGCGCAATTTGAGAAATGACACCTCGCGTTTAATCGTCGCTTTGCAACGTATATATAATCAAGAGTAGTGTTGTCCGCTTAAGGAGGTTAACTATGCAAACAGTAATGCCCAACGCTTTTGGGGTCAGTTCAGATGCCGCCTCAACCATCCAGCCTCTTCGTCGCCGCACCCAGCGTTTGCGGGTTAGTATCCGCGAATTATTGGGGGAAACGCTTGCTATATTTTTAGCCCATGCGGGGCCAATCTTGTGGGCGGCTTTTCTCGGCTTTGCGCTGTGTGTGGTTGCCGGGACCATCAGCGGGGCGGTATTGTCATATGCTTATTACAACAATACCAACACAAGCACACTCAATCTTAACAATTTTCGGAATGTGAGCCTGACCACATGGGTGGTGCAAGGCGGCATCGGCATGTTTTTGATGGGGCTGGCGCGTGGGGCAATTGCTTGGATCGCAACCCAGAACGAAGAGATGCAACGCATCACCTTGTTTGAGGCGACTTTGGCGGCGCTGCGCCGCTGGCACATGATTTTGTTCAGCGGCCTCATTTACAGCGTATTGATCACCTTGGGCACGTTAGGCCTCATGTTTTTGCTGCGCGAATTGCGTCTCGACGAATCAAATATTGGGCAAACCCGTAATGTGAGCGACCCAGCCTTGCTTTTTCGTGGATTTTATGTGCGCGTGCTCAACTTTGTTTTCCCTGCGCCCGATTCGCCCTTCCGCGAAATCATCGCCTATGTGCGCTGGTTGGTGCGCCAAACGCCCAACAGTATCCCCATCTTCAACGCCAGCGCCCCTGCTGCCACCATCTCGCCGACGACTTGGGCGGTGGGCATTGGTTGTGGTGTCGGCATGATCTTGTTTGATTTGCTGCTGCGGCTGCGCGTGGTTGCCGCCATGAATGCGCAATCGTTGCACATGTGGGCTGGCTTAGGCGAAAGTATTCGGCTCGCCATTCGGCATTTCGGGCAACTGTTTTGGCATTTCGCTGTCTTGCGTATTTTGACCACTTTGGCATGGGCCATGTTTTTTATCCTGCCTACCATCATCTCTCAGGCCACACTTTTTCCCTTTTTGTTTAGCCGAGTGAATAGTTTTTGGATTTACACCGCTGGCAGCAACTTAATGATCGCCGCGGGCGCATTCATCGCCATGATCTTCACCGCCTTCACCCTCGTCTACGAAGGCCGCTTCTATTTGCGCTTAAAAGCCGCCAGTGTTGGCGCTGGCAAGCATTGATACTCCGCACGGGTAAAAAACTGCATGTTGTAAAATTTGCCACATGATGGCAAATTTTACAACCTCAAGTGGCAAATTTATTCCCCGCCACTTGCTGGGTCAGTTACAACGCGCCATGCGTCTAAGCCCGGTGGTCGTGCTACAAGGGGCGCGGCAGACAGGCAAAAGCACATTGGTGCAGTCGCTCGATTTTGCTGGCAAAACGCCGCGTTATGTTTCGCTTGATGAAGGGTCAGCGTTGGCAGCGGCGGCTCGTGACCCAGTTACCTTTGTATCAGGTGGCAACAGCCCGCTGATTATTGATGAGGTGCAGCGTGTGCCAGACTTATTTTTAGCCATCAAAGCTGAAGTAGATCGCAACCGTCAAGCTGGGCGATTTTTGCTAACAGGGTCGGCCAATGCGCTCATGTTGCCCCGTATTGCAGATTCGTTAGCTGGGCGACTCCAAATTCTTACCTTGCACCCATTCTCGCAAGATGAACTCAGTTTTTCCCCGTCGCAACTGATAGATGCTTTGTTTGAGCACCCCGATTGCACAAAAACGATTGAACCGCTCAGCACTTATCCCAGCGAACGCACGGCACTCATCCAAAAAATTATACGTGGCGGCTACCCGATGTCAGTTTTTCACGACGACGCTGTTGATCGGCAGATGTTGTTTAGTGCCTATATCACCAGCCTGTTGCAACGCGATGTGCGCGATTTAGCCAATGTCGAAGGGCTGGTGATTTTTCCGCAATTGTTGGCGCTGTTGGCGAGCCGGTCATCGAGTTTGCTCAACATGAGCGACCTGTCGCGTAGCATTGGGATCCCACATAACACCCTGCGTCGTTATCTTGGCCTGCTCGAAACCACCTTTTTGCTGTGGCGGTTGCCGCCTTGGGCCAGCAATTTGGGGCTGCGTTTAAGCAAATCGCCTAAGCTCATGATGTCAGACACCGGCTTAATGGCGCATCTGATTGGCGCAGATCAACAGCGATTGGTCAATGAGCCAACGTTATTGGGGATGTTTTTAGAGACGTTTGTTGCCAATGAATTGACCAAACAGTTGGCATGGAGTCGCACGATTGCCCATTTGTATCATTTTCAAACCGCCGCCCAACAAGAGGTTGACCTTGTGTTAGAGCGCCCCGATGGCAAATTGGTCGGAATTGAGGTGAAAGCCTCGGCCACCATCGGAGCCAAAGATTTTAAAGGGCTAGATGTATTACGCAAAAGCACTGGTGACAAATTCTTGCGTGGGGCTATTCTTTATACGGGCGAACGAGTTGTGCCGTTTGAATCGAATTTGAGTGCGATCCCTGTTTCGGCCTTGTGGCAGCATGTCGCTTAGCTTGATTTCACGCTCTCCCTCAAGCGTGTCTCAAATGGAGAGCGTGAAATTTCCGTTCTTTAAATCCCTAATCTCTGTTCGTCAATCTTTAACTATCATTCAAAATCAGCACACATTGCCTAAAGATTTCGGTGTGAAAATCAATGTCAGATTGGGTGGTGCTGGGCGACATGAGCGCCATGTTGTGAAACGGCGTCATCAGCACACCGCGATTGAGCGCCGCCAAGTGCATAAAATAATCGAGATCAGGGTCAACGGCGGCAGCGGCTTGGCTGCCGTTGCTGGGCGGGGTGGGGCAAAACCAGTATTCGGCGCGGCAGCCCAATTGCGACACATGCCAAGGCAACTCGAATTCGTCAATGATGTCTTGCACGCCGTTGGTCCATTCGGTGGCAAGTGGAATGGTGTAATCAAACGCCTCATCTGTCAACACATGTTCTAGCGTCGCCCGCATGGTGCTAATTGACAGCGCATTGCCCGCCAACGTGCCGCCGATGCCGCTGATGTCAATGCCAGCGGTGTTGGTGCGGGCCTGAATGCGTTGCGCTACCGACTCGCTCAACCCATACGCCGCCGCGGGCATTCCGCCCGCCAACGGTTTGCCGATGGTGAGCATGTCGGGCTGTAGGCCATAGGCCCCCGTATAACCGCCGGGGCCGCAACAAATGGTGTGCGTTTCGTCCATCACCAACAGCGTGCCTGTCTCGGCTGTCAATTGGCGCAACGCCTCATGAAAACCATTGGCTGGCTTGACAATGCCGATATTGGTCATGGCTGGCTCGGCCAACACACATGCCACTTCGTGCGTGCGCAGTGCCGCTGCCAGCCCGTCAATGTCGTTGAATTCGACCACGCGGGTGGTGTGGCTGGGGTGAACCGGTGCACCGATGCTGCTGGGGCGCGGCACGGTTTCGCCATCAATCAAATTCACAAACGTCTCGTCTACCGTGCCGTGATAGCAATAATTGAACACCAACACCAGCGGGCGTTGGGTGATGTGCCGCGCCAAGCGCAGCACATGCCGATTGGCATCGGTGGCGGTTAGGGCAAACTGCCAGTAGGGCAAGCCAAAACGCCGTGACAATTCCTCGCCCACCCAAATGGCGTTTTCGGTTGGCAGCATCAATGTAATGCCCTTTTCGGCTTGCGCCGTCATAGCGGTCACGGTCACATCGGGCGCGTGGCCGGTCATTGCGCCGGTGTCACCGAGACAAAAATCAACATAGTCGTTGCCATCCACATCCACAAAATGCGCCCCCTTGGCATGTGAGACAAAAATAGGGGTGTGGCCGGCCCAACGTGCCATCCAACTCATGGGCACGCCACCCAATAGATGTTGTTGGGCGCGTTGGTATAACTTTTTCGATTTTGGATGCTTGTGCGCAAATAGCGCTTGCTCCTCGGCGATTGCCTGCTTGAGGCGGTTTCTGTTAATTTGGATTTTCATAGATAAAAAAAACGGGTGACCCCTTGCCAACTCGGCAAGTCGTCACCCACCTCGTTTTTTAAACGCCAGTTCGTTTTTTGAAAAACAAATTGATGTTTTTGAACGGTATTTTTTAGATCTATATTGTAGGTTGTAAAAATTAATATTTTATATGCTTTCCCATATCGTGGAAATCTAACCGAAACCATTAACTGATTTCAAGAGATCACGCAGTAGCCAAAAACCGATTCCTAATTGAGCTTGTCCAGCGCCAGCCAATTCGCACACGATTTTTGCCAAAATTCATCGCGTCGCCGCTAGCGCAGGTAAAGTATAGTAGGCGAAAACAGCAATAACATGCTCACCAAACCCCATTTCCCCGATGCGATCATTTTGGCCGATATTGAACAGCACTACGGTGTGGTCGCCAGTAACGCCATGTTTTTGCCCATCGGCGCAGATGCCAATGCCGCCGTGTATCGAATTGGCGCGACGACGGGCGACTATTTTGCCAAACTCAAATTTAGCGAATTTGACAAGACCGGCATTGTGTTGCCAAAATGGCTCGCCGAGCACGGGTTTGAGCAGGTGATTGCCCCAATTGCCACCCGAAAAGGCGCATTATGGGCCGAGTGTGCGCACTTTACGTTGTTGCTTTACCCGTTTGTGTCTAGCCGCAATGCCTATGATGTTGTGCTTTCGCCGCAACATTGGCACGATTTTGGCGTAACGCTCAAGCAATTGCATCGCTTTACCGTGCCGCCGTCGCTGGCACAATCTATTCGGCGCGAAGCTTATTCACCGCGCTGGCGAATGTTGGTCGCCCATTTTTTGCAATGGGTCGCCCGCGCTACGTTTGCTGACCCCATTGCCGCCGATTTGGCGGCTGTTTTGTTGCGACATCATCGCCAAATTATGCACATGTTGTCGCGGGCGGCGGATTTGGCGCAACAGTTGCAAGCCAACCCGCTTGAATATGTGTTGTGCCACGCCGACGCCCATGCGGGTAATGTGTTGCTTGGCGAAGGTGGCGAGCATGATGGCAAGCTCTATGTGGTGGATTGGGATGCACCGATGTTTGCGCCCAAGGAGCGCGATCTGATGTTTGTTGGCGGCGGGTTGGGGTTTGCTGGGCACACGCCAAGCAGCGAAGAAACGCTGTTTTATCGCGGGTATGGCATAGCAGATATCAATTTTGCAGCACTGTCCTATTATCGTTACGAGCGCATCATCGAAGATATCGCGTTGTATTGTCAACAGGTGTTTGAAAGTGAGGACGACGACCGCGATCGTGCCCAAGCGGTGCGTTATGTGGCGTCAAATTTTACCCGCGACAGCACCATCGAACGCGCATACGCCGCCGATAGGGCACGAGGTTGATTTTTTGCCTCGTATTTTCTTGCCATAAAACGCCACATCATGTATACTTTTTCGGCTGCCAAACGATGCGATCATGCGCATGACGCGGTGCAAAATGCACGCAAAACGCACGCAGAATGTATAACCGATTGGCCACAGCCTTATGAAAACGCAACCTTACCGGATTATTCTCGCCACACTTTTAGCCACCTCGCCCCTTGTCGTTATGTCATTCACACCTGCAAATGGGGATGTTTCGCCCAGCGCGATCATGCCCAGCGTAGCCCAACAAGCGACCACATGGCACGTTAGCCCCAATGGGGTGGATGTGGCGACGTGTGGCATAAGCGCCGCGCCTTGCCGAAGCATTCAGCAGGCGGTCAACCTCGCCAGCAACAACGACACGATTTTGGTCGCCGAAGGCACCTATACGTTTAATGCGGCGGTTGATCCTTGCAATAGCGTCATCAGCGCCAAGGCGGTGGTGTGTGTATTGGGCAAGCAACTCACCATCAACGGCGGGTATAGAGCGGGTGAATGGGGCACTGCCGACCCAGTTAAGCACCCCACCATTTTGGATGGGCAAAATGTGCAGCGTGGGGTCATTGTGCGTGGCACAAGCAGCACCGTCGCCAACACCCATTTGACCATGAATGGGGTGACGGTGCAAAATGGCTTGGCGCAAGGCACAGCGGGCGCGACTGGCATTCCGTTGCTGGCGCTCGGCGGAGGCGTGTTGGTCGAGACCGCCACCATGAATTTGTCGAATGCGCTGGTTCGAAATAGCCGTGCCTTGGGACAAGCCAACCCCGGCGATTCAATTACCGGCGGTGGCGGGATCGCATTCGCAGCCGCCATTAGCGGGACCCAATCGGTGCTGACTAAGGTGCGCATCGAAGGCAGCGAAGCCCAAGGCGGCCCAGCGGTCTCGCAAGCAGGCGGTCTTGCACGTGGCGGTGGGCTATTTGTCTTTCGCTCTGACCTGAAAATGCAAACCGTGACATTGGTCGAAAATAAGGTGGTGGGCGGGGCCGTGACGGGCCTCAGCGCCAGCACTGCCGATGCGTTTGGCGGCGGCGCGATGTTTTGTCAAAGCACAGGGCAGCCGAACCAGTTGACCGCCAATAACAATCAAGCCGTTGGCGGCAGTGCCACCAGCAGCGATGCTGGCGCGGCTTGGGGGGGGGCGCTGTTTGTGGATGCCGCCGATGTCACCATTAATGATGCCAAAATTGGCGGCAATCAAGCGCGGGGGGGAGATGGTGTCAATGGCGGCAGCGCTCATGGCGGGGCAGCCACGTTCGCTAACTCGGCTGTCACCATCGAGCGGGCCGAGATGGTAAATAATTTGGCTCGCAGCGGCAATGCCAATAATGCGGTGAACAACAGCGGTTCGGCAGGCGGCGGTGCTATTTTTGCCACGGCAATTATTTCAAACGCCAAGCGCAGTTTGGCGATCAATAATAGCATTTTTGCGGCAAATGAGGTGTTGAGCGGCGTTGGCAAAACGTTGGGCGGCGGCGGCGGCGGATTGTGGCTGAGCAACATCGCCACAACGATTAGCCATGCCACCATCGCCGACAACAAATTGCCAATCAGCCAAATGTATGGCGCGGGTTTGTTGGTCAACTCGGACAGCGGTTTGCCTTCGCAAACCCAAGTGCAATTGAGCTATAACATTGTTGCCAGCCATTCAAATACCAGCAGCGCCGGCATTTTCATCGCTGCAAACGCGCTGACCTCGTTGCATCGCAATATGTTTGCTGGGAATGTGAAAGATATAGATGGCAGCACGCCGACGGTAACGGCCCTGAATTTGGTGACGACGACGGCGGGTTTTGTTTCGCCGGGCGCGCCCAATTACAACTATCGCATTACCACCAATTCGCCCGCCAAAGACCAAGCCGCTGGCAGCCCGTCCCAAATTGATATTGACAAGGTTGCGCGTGTCAATCCAGACATTGGCGCGGCTGAGGCGACATTTACCCCGCCCAGCGGCACGAGCGAGTTGGCTGTGCAAATTGCGCCCACGTCGAGCCGTTTAAATTTGACTTGGAACGCCATTGAGGGCGCGGTCAAGTATCATGTGCTGGTCAATTGCCCATTTGCCGCCAACCCGCCTGAACAAGGCGGGTGTGGTGTGCCGATCAGCACCACCGACACGAAGTTGGCGCTGACTGGGCTGAGCAATTATGCGCTCTATAATCTTGAAGTGCTGGCGTTGGATGGCACAAATAAAGTGTTGAGCGCCTCGCCCACCCTTCGCGCTTTCCCTACCGACCTCAGCTACTTTTTGCCGCTTATTGCTAAATAAATGAGTAATGAGTAACGAGTAATGAGTAATTAATGATTTGTTTGCCACTCGTTACTCGTTACTCGTTACTCGTTACTCGTTACTCGTTACTCGTTACTCGTTACTCGTTATTTATGTTACTGATCATCACCCACGAAAATATTGGCGAACGCATGGCGGGGCCGAGCATCCGCAGTTGGGAAATTGCCAAGGCTTTGGGGAAGCATGGGGCGCAGGTGCGTATTATTACGCCTTACGACAGCCATCGCAGCGCCCCAAATGTCGAAATTGTCACCTTCGATTGGGCGCAGCCCGACAGCATTGCCCAGCATATCGAGGCAGCCAGCGCGGTCATGGGCATCGGCACGGTGTTGGCGCGGGTGATTGCCTTGCTCGGCAAACCCATCGTCAAACCGACGATTGTTGACACGTACTACGTGCCGGAAATTGAGCAAATCTTGCTCAACATCACCACGCACAAACGCGAGTTTGACCCGACGCCGATTTTTGTGAACGAGATGAGCACGTATTTGCGTCAAGCCGATTTTTTGCTGGTGGCAACCGAGCATCAATACGATTTTTGGCTGGGCGGTTTACTGGCGAACGGGCGGCTCAATTCTGCCACCCTCGACCGATTTCACGTTGATAACCTCATCGGCATGGTTCCGCTCGGCATTCCAGATGAGGAGGCCGGAGAACCAAGAGCCAAGAACCAAGAGCCAAGAACCAAGAGCCAAGAACCAAGTAATGAGAACTTAGGACTTAAGGCTCAGGACTCAGGACTTAGGACTCAGGACTTAGGACTTAGGACTCGGGACTCAATCCCCATCGCCGGGTTGTCGCCGAGCGACAAAATTGTCTATTGGGGTGGGGGAATTTGGGATTGGACAGACCCGCTGACCTTGCTGGATGCGATGCGCGAGGTGTGGCAGACGCACAGCGACGCCAAACTTGTATTTGGCGCATTGCATCATTACGATCAACGTATCGTGCCGCAAATGTCGGTGGCGGGCAAGTTGATCGCCCAAGTGAAGGTCGAGGGGTTATTGGGTAAGCAAGTCTTTTTTGGCGATTGGCTGCCTTACGACGAGCGCGGCGCATTCTTGATGCAAGCCGATGTCGGGGTTGGGCTGACGCTGCGCACCATCGAGAATCGTTACGCTGTGCGGGCGCGAATTTTAGATTATGTATGGACAGGGCTGCCATGCGTGCTGAGCGCGGGCGACGAATATGCCGATTGGGCGGCGCACATTGGCTTGGCAAAATTGGTGCAGCCCGGCGATGCGCCCGCGCTTGCACAAGCAATTTTGGCGCAACTTAACGACCCAACCTCGCGCACCGAACGCATTGCGCAATTACGGCCTGTCATCGCGCATCGGCGCTGGTCGGCGGTGGTGCAGCCGCTGCTCCATTTCATTCGTCAGCCCGCATTGGCCGCCGATGCTGATGCCGCCCGCGCTAGCATTGGCGGGTTGGTGTCGTTGCGCAGCGAAATCGATACCCTGCGCCGTGACCGCGATGCCCTCGGCATGAAGGCATTCGAGTGGGAGAGCGCTTATCATCAACTTAACCTTGATTTAAATACTCAGCTAAATCAAGTCAAAACTGATTTTGATGGATTTAAGCAACGCCCATTTATTAAATTGGGCGATAAAATAGGCAACACAGTTTGGATGTTGCGTAATAAGTTGTTGGGGAATAAGGCATGATTTTGACCGAATATTTAATTGCGCATTTAAGTTAAATGGATATATTGGCGGCACATGAGTTCAATTTATTTTAACCCGCGTATTGACTTTTCGTTCAAACGCATTTTTGGCTCAACTAAAAATGCCGACATCTTGATTGATTTCTTGAATGCGGTGCTATATCATGGTGAAGCACGAATTAAAACAGTCAATATTCTGAATCCTTACATGCAGGGCGAACGATATGCTGACAAGGAAACTTATGTGGATGTGCGGGCGAGACTGGACGATGAGCGCGAAGTATTGATCGAGATGCAAATTTTGAATGTGGGTGGATTTGCCCAGCGTGTGTTGTATAACGCTGCCAAAGCCTATGGCAATCAACTCAATCGTGGCAGCGATTATCTGAGTATGCACGGCGTGATTGGGCTAACCATCACCGATTTTAAATTGTTTGATGAGCATGACCATTGGCGCAGTCACTTTGTATTGCGCGAAAACCATACAGGTTTAAGGTATCCCAGCGATAATAACATTGAATTGGTGTTTGTCGAATTGCCCAAATTTGATATTCGACAAGCTGACTTGAAGCGAAAAGAAGATTGTTGGACCTTGTTTTTAAAGGAGGGTGAAATGTTAGATCAAGCCACACAAGCTTATTTGATGAGTGATCCGGTCATTAAACGCGCTTATGAAAATCTGGAGCGTGCCCAACTCAGTGGGGCTGAGCAATATGAGCTGGAGTGCCGCGAAATTTGGCTGCGTGACCGCATCACCGAAAAGATATATGATCGAAAAATCGCGCTTGCTGAGGGGTTGGCGAAGGGGCGCATCGAAGGATTATCGTTAGGTCGCACCGAAGGATTATCGTTAGGTCGCATCGAAGGCTTATCGTTAGGCCGCACCGAAGGCTTAATGCAAGCTGTCTTGATTCAACTCGATTACAAGCTAGGCACATTGCCACAAGATGTGCAAGACCGCATTCGTCAGCTAAAATTGCCTCAAATTGAGCAACTCATGAAAGCTTTGCTCGGCTTTATCACCCTGACAGACCTGCAAGCGTGGCTAGATGCCGCCAACCCTAACGTTTGATCTTGACTAACCTTCCCGTCATCATTGTCCCCATTTTCAACGCACTCGACGACGTGCTTGAATGTGTCGAAAGCCTGCGGGCCAATACGCCGCCCGAAGCGCAAATTTTGCTCATTGACGATGCCAGCACCGACCCCGCCGTGCAACCGACGCTGACGGCGCTGGCGGCACAGCACGGTTTGCGCTATGTGCGCAAGCCAGTCAATACCGGTTTTGTTGGCTCGTGCAATCTTGGCTTCGAGATGGCAAAACCGCACGATGTCGTCATCGTCAACAGCGATGTGATTGTGCCCGCTGATTGGCTGTTACGCCTACAAACCGCCGCCTATCATCGCAGCAATATCGCCAGCGCCACGCCGTTCACCAATCACGGTTCGATTCTGTCATTGCCGCATATTGACCGCCCCAGCCACGATTTACCGCTTGGCATGAGCTTGGCCGAGGTGGATGCGCGGGTGCGCAATGCCTCTTTGCGTCTCTATCCCATCATTCCCACCGCGATTGGGCACCTCACTTATATCAAACGCAGCGCCCTCGACGCGGTGGTGGGGGTGAACGCCCTCACCGGATTCGATGACGCCTTTGCGCCGGGCTATGGCGAGGAGGTTGATTTTTCACAACGCAGCATCATGGCGGGATTTTGCCATGTGGTCGCCGATGATCTGTTTGTGCATCACAAAGGCTCGAAATCGTTCGGCGGACCGAGTTCGCCGCAAAAAGAGCAACGCCGCCGCGAGATTCAAGAGGCGCACGAACGCCTCATTAACCAGCGCTACCCTTGGTATGAGGCGGCGCGTGGGCTGAATGCCAACGAGGCCGATAGCCCTTTCGCCCGCGCCGCCGTGCGCGCCCGTGCCGCTTTGCTTGGTTATCATATCGCCATTGATGCCACTTGCGTCAGCCAATACACCACCGGCACGCAAGTCTTCACACTCGAACTCATTAATGCAGTTATTGATCGCTTGCTCATCCAGCGCCAATCCCCAAATCACGCATTCACGCATTCACCCATTCCTTTCAAATTGAGCCTCGTGGTGGCCGACGGCCCGCTGCCCGATATTTTGCAGCAAGTGGCGGCACGGGCGGGTAGTTTTTGCACACTGATGCCGATTAAGACGCTGCGCCAACGCCTTAAAGAGGATAAAACACCGCCGTTTGATTTGCTGCATCGCCCATTTCAATTAACCAGCAGCCGCGATTTGCTCTTTTTGCTCAGCTCGGCGCGGCGCTTTATCGTGTCGCAGCTCGACTGTATTGCCTATGCCAACCCCAGCTACGCGCTCAACGCCGAAACATGGGTGGCGTATCGCCAATTGACCGAGCGCGTGTTTGCACTGGCTGACGGCATCACCTATATCAGCGCCGATGCCCGCCACGATGCCAAACATCGCGGGCTGCTTATTGCGTCCGAACGCGAATGCGTGGCCTATCTCGGCGTCAATCATCAGTTGCATTTGGCCGAAGCCAGCGCCGACGATGTGGCAAAACTGCGGGGCAAATTGGGCGACGCGCCGTTTTTGCTCGTGCTTGGCACCAATTTCCGGCATAAAAACCGCACGTATGCCATCCACATGCTGCGGGCGCTGATTGCCCAACATGGCTGGGCGGGCAATTTGGTCTTTGCTGGGCCAAATGTCGCCTCTGGCGGCTCGGTGCAAGAGGAAGCCGAGGCTGTCGCTGGCCTTGAGTCGCGTGTGATCTACCTCGGCGCCATTGACGAGGCACAAAAAAGCTGGCTGTTGCAAAACACCGCGCTGGTGCTTTACCCCTCCAATTACGAAGGATTTGGCATTGTGCCATTTGAGGCCGCGCAAGTGGGTGTGCCATGCTTGGCGCTGCGCAACACCTCGGTGGCCGAAGTGCTGGGCGATGAAGTGCGGTATCTCGAAAATAACGACCCGCAGGCCAGTGTCGGGCTGGTTTGGCAAATGTTGACCGATCGCGCAGTCGCCGCCGCCCAAGTCGCCGCCATTGCCGCCCGTGCTGGGCGTTTTGATTGGCACACGGTGGCGCAAGAAACGCTGGCCTTTTATGACCGTGTTTTGACGCTGCCTGCTCGTCGCCCTGCGCATGGGGCTGGGCTGGCGGCGGCTGATTTGGAAGATGAGACGGCAGTGGTGACGGTGGCGGCGAACAATTGGCTGCAACGTGGCATCAAGGCCATCAACACCTTGCGGCGCGAGGGCCGCGCTGGGCTGCGCCGCGAAATTGATCAATATCTGCGCTGGAAGCGCGGGCAATTCTAGCCGTGCCGCTTCATTTTCACATTTATTGCACCATCGTTGACAATTTTGGCGACATTGGCGTGTGTTGGCGGCTGGCGCGGCAGTTGGTGAATGAGCATAGTTGCGCGGTGACGTTGTGGGTGGATGACTGGTTTTCGGCGCGGCAACTCATCCGCGAGCTACCCGATCAGCCCGCCCTGACGCTGGTTGGCGGCGTGTGCATAGACGCATGGGCGCATGTTGACCCTGCGCGTGATGTCACGGGCGACGTGCTGATTGAGGGCTTCGCCTGCACCTTGCCAGCGGCGACGTTGGCGCAATTGGCGGCGCGGCCCAATAAGCCGGTATGGGTCAACCTTGATTATTTCAGCGCCGAAGATTGGATCCCGTCATTTCACGGTTTGTCTGGTGATGATGCGGAGGTCAAGGCGACGCGCTGGTTTTTCTTCCCCGGCGTTCACGCCAATAGTGGCGGCATCTTGCGCGAGGCCGATCTTGTGGCGCGGCGTGATCGTTGGCTGGCGCAATCGCCCGCCGACACCGCCGCGTTTTTGGCACAATGGGGCCTTGCGCTGCCGAAAAACGGCCTGACCATGTTGTGCTTTGCCTATCAACACGCCCCTTACGCCGCATGGCTCGATGCCATCT
>JAHBAL020000035.1 GCA_018500105.2 Anaerolineae bacterium | reverse complement strand
TGGCGAGCTTTGCGGCGATGCCGACCAATGGCAGCGTGAAAGTGAAATGGGTGACGCTGAGCGAAATTGACACATGGAGCTGCGTGCTATATCGCGCCGAAGGGCAGCACAGCGGCGACCATATTCCGGATGACGCGGTGAAGGTGACGGCGAATGCGATCTTGGGCGAGGGTCGCGGTGGCGGCGGCGCAACGGATGAGTTGGCCGACGCTGGCGCGGCTGGCGGCAAGGTCTACACCTACTGGCTGGTCGAGACCGAGGCGACGGGACGCACCAACGTCTACGGCCCGGCCAAGTGGGGCGGCAGCGCCAACACCGGCAAAGCCACCAAGGTCTATTTGCCGATGTTACGAAGATGAGTAATGAATGATGAGTTATGAGTTATGAGTTATGAATAACGAACAACAATTCATAATTCATAATTCATAATTCATAATTCCAAAACGCGGCCCAGCAGAGATGATGTCTGCTGGGCCGCGTTGTTTTTCGCGGTTGAGGATGGCTGAAACCTCGGAGGTCTGAGCACATTTTGATGGGGGGGCCGAAATTTGTGCCAAGACCTCCGAGGTTTTGTTGCTTGTTTTTGCTCGTCTTTTGCTTAATTTATCGGCTGATTAGAGGCGCTTAGATTTATTTTCTTTCGCTTTGAATTAGATCTGGAGATTGATATATAGGGAGAGATGTTTTACACCTAAAGTTATATGTTTTGAAATTAGACTGTTGCAACTGGGTTGAGTCTAAGCTGTTTTACCGTAAAGTCTGAGCGATTTGCGGTGCAAGCATGAGAGTCGAAAGGTTACTTGTCACGTTACAGATGCTTTATGAATAAGCCCGTTAAATTTTTTAAAAATAAACACAGCGATACCGATGACGACAACAGCCAAAACTTGCTTTGCAACAATTCTGAGGGTGGGATTGGCATTGAGCCAAGCCACTGCTCAATTGGGGTTAGCCGTAGGAACGGCGACCATTGCCACGCTACAGCCAGCCCTGCCCGAACCTTTGACGGCATTTCAACCGCTGCTAGGCGAAACGCAAAGCGCGGCGGCTGCGCCTTTGGCGTGTATCCCACCCGCCATTCAGGTGGTGAACTATAAAAATAATACGATTACGCGCTACTTGCCGAATGGCACCTTTGAAAGCACGTTATATACCGGGTCGCCATTGAGTCAGCCCAATGCGGGTTTGGTATTGCCCGATGGCACACTTTTGGTCTCTAATGGTTCAAGTGACACCATTGAAAAATTTAATGCCTACACTGGCGCAAGTTTGGGCACATTGGTTAGCTCACCTGCTGGCGGCCTCAGTTTCCCCGAACAATTGCGGATTGGGCCGGATGGCTATCTGTATGTGGCGAGCCAAGCAAATAACTTGGTGCAAAAATTTAACGCAACAACCGGTGCATTAATTGGCACGGTGTTGGACAGCGCTGATGGATTGAGTTATCCAACCGGTTTGATATTTGATAGTGCGGGCAATCTGTATGTTTCCAACCAGGCGAGTGGGGGGCAAATTCGCAAATATAACGCCAGCACCGGCAGCTATATTTCAACCCTATACACCTATCCGGCTGGCGAGCGACCAAGCGGCCTGACAATGGGCGCAGATGGCAATATTTATGCGGTGGTGCAAATGTCAACCTCGCGTATTGACAAGATTACACTTGCTGGCGTCAGAAGCACCTTTGTAACGCTTGATACGAGTTCTTATCCCTATGCCGGTATTCAGTGGGGAGGCGATGGGCGACTATATATTGCTGACTACGGTGAAAACGAGGTGCATGTGTATGACACTGCCGGCACGCTATTACAAACCATCACGAGCAATGTCAGCGGGCCACATTTTGCTTATCCTGCCGCGTGTGTGGCGGGCGAAAGCCTCGGCACGATCAAGGTGGTGAAGCAGACGATCGGCGGCGACGGCACATTTACCTTTACTAGTTCCGAAACCAGCTTTAACGGATTGAGCCTGAGCACGGTGGGGAATGTGGCGAGCAGTGCTGTGGTGACCAAGACGACCGGCGTATATACCATCACCGAAAATGCCGCCGTTGGCACATCGCTGATGGCGATTACCGTGACCGGTGATACAGGCGGATCATTTTCAGCGGTTGATTTGACCAATCGCCAAGCGGTTTTGCGGCTCGATTATGGTGAGAATTTGGTCGTGACATTTACCAATGCTTACCCCAATTTAGCCATTGCCAAAACCGACGGCGGGATTGGGCCAGTGACCGCTGGCAGCAGCATTCCCTATACCATTGTTGTGACCAATACGGGCGGGGCGACCCTGAATAATATTGTATTGACGGATAACTTGCCTTCGGGTTTGACCTATGTGCCGGGGTCGGGGCAAATCTCATACCCCACTTCGTTAAGCGGCTCTGGCTCGGCCTCGACCAGCACGACGACACCCGCTTTGCCGCAATCGAATAGCAACACGTTGGCGCTGACCATGTCGCCCAGTGTGCCCGCTGGGGCCACGCTAACCGGGCTTGGGTTTGCGGCCAGTGGTACAACATTGAACGGTAGTTATCGTAACGAGATTGATTTGCAGATTCAAACGCCGAGCGGTGGCACTGTGTCATGGGATTTTGGCAATGATTTGGGTTTACCGGGCAGCAGCGGAAGCTATAACGTAGCTGCAGTGTCTACTGCGGTATCAGGTAACGCCAATGGTACCTATATTTTGAATTTTAGCGAAGATTTTGACGATACGGGTATTGACAACCAAATAAACACATTTATTTTGGTCGTTACCTACACCCTTAATGGGCAGCAAATCACCACTACTGCATCGGGGACACCGCCGAGTTTGATCACCAGCGGCAACAATATTACGCTGAATCCGGGCGAAATATTGACAGTGGTGTTAACTGCCACAGTCAATAGCCCGGTAGTGAGCAGTGTTTTCACCAACACGGCAGTGGTTGGCTCATCCGGGATGACCAGCACCCGCACCGCCACCGAAACCACGCCAGCCATCATTCCCCTATTCGATCTCGGCAATTATGTCTGGTTCGACACCAACAACAACGGCATTACTGACACCGGCGAGTTGGGTGTGGCGGGTGTGGTGGTGAATTTGCAAACGCTGACCGGCACACTCACGACCACAACCAACGCCAGCGGCTATTACTCATTTACCAATTTGCCCGCCGGAACCTATACCCCGACGGTGACGGCGAGCAATTTCCAAAGCGGTGGCGTGTTGTTGAACTATTTGAGCAGCACCAGCTTCACCAGCACCTATACGGCGGCGACCAACGGGCGCGATCACGGCATTGACCCAGCCAGCTTGGCAACGTATGCCACCAACGGCGTGAGCGCCAGCCCAGTGGCGCTGGGCAGCGGTTTGCAGCCGACAAGTGAAGACACGGGCGCGGCGACCACGCCAAATGGCGACGCGCAGAATAACCTGACGGCAGATTTTGGCTTTTATCGCCAGCAAATCGGCAACACGATCTGGGTAGACAGCAACAATAACGGCATCATTGACGGCGGCGAGCAACCGTATACGGCGGGGCCGATCACGGTGACGCTGGTAGATAACAACACGGGCGCGGTGCTGAGCAGCACCACGACCAGCACCGGCATTTACACCTTTACCCAAGTGCCAAGCGGGACCTATGTCGTTAGCATCACGGTTCCGGCGGGATATGCCAGCAGCACCCCAACGACCAACACCGTTGGTGTGGACAACAACGACAACGGCAGCGCGAGCGGTGCGTTTATTGTGAGCGGGGCATTTACAGCCACGCCGGGCGCAAACGTGGGCAGCATTGTGGCGACCAACGCCAACGGCACGACGGTCAACCCCAGCATTGACTTTGGCTTGGTCGGCTTGTTTGATCTGGGCAACCGGGTGTGGATTGATACCAATAATAATGGTGTATTTGACGGCGGCGAGGTGGGTGTGTCTGGCGTGACGGTGGTGCTGTATAACCACAGCACTGGGTTGCCCATTTTTACCACCACCACAAGCGCGAATGGCTACTATACGTTCACCAACTTGAGTGCGGGCAGCTATAACGTGTTTATCCCAGCCAGTAATTTTCAAGGCGGCGGGACGTTGTTGGGCAGATTTAGCAGTAGCGGTGCAAGCAGCACCTTTACCAATACCAGCGCCAGCAACAATACGATTGATCATGGCATTGATACACCACAGCCATCGGTGGATGGCGTGCGCACGGCCAAGGTGACTTTGGGCAGCAATGACCCATTGGGTGAAGACGGCGCGGGCAATACAGTTAACGGCGATAGCCGCAACAATCTTGCGGTGGATTTGGGTTTCTGGTTGCCCTCGCCTGCGATTGACCTAACGAAATATACAAACAGTGCCGACGCTGACGCGGCAGGCAGTGGGCCGGTGGTGACAGCGGGCAGTGTGGTGACATGGACTTATTTGTTTACCAACACGGGCAATGTCACTTTAACCAATTTAGTGTTGAACGACGTGCCCGAAGGCAGCATCACGAATTGTTCGCCCAGCTTGGGCGGCTTGCAATTGGCAATTGGTGGCAGTGTGTCATGTATCAAGACCGGCACAGCCATCGCCAATGGTGAATACACCAACACGGCGGCGGTGACAGGCAGCGCAACATTTACGGGTGCGGTGCTCGTGGGGATGAATTCGGTGACCGACACAAATCCGAGCCACTATAGCGTGGCAACTGTCTCTTATACACATCTGACGCTGCCGACGAAGGCCTAGGGGTAGA
>JAHBAL020000340.1 GCA_018500105.2 Anaerolineae bacterium | reverse complement strand
AGATGTGTATAAGAGACAGGTAGATGGGCGCGATATCGCCTATTTTTATCGCGGGCTAATTGGGTTGCAACAAGGGCAAATTGATAGCGCGACCAAAGACCTCGAAGCCGCCGCCGCGCTTAAACCCGATGCCGCCGATATTCGTTATCTTTTGGCGGTGGCCTATGGGCAAGGCTGCGATGCCAATGCGCGGGCCAAACGTGCGGTGATCGAAGTGAGTGAGGCATTACGGCTCGACCCGACCAGTATCAAAGGCTATCTATTATTGGGCGATTTGTATTTAGAAGAGGGGCAAGCCGCCAAGGCACTTGAGGCATATTTGAAGGCCGAGGCGCAATTGAACAGCCCCGCCCAAAATGCCCAGCGGCAACAAGTGACCGTATATGACCGCTTGTATACCGTTTACACCCGTTTAAATCGCCCTGCCGATGCCCAAACGGCGTTGAGCAAGGCGGTCGGTTTGCGCAAGGATGAGGCGACACAGGCCGCGCAAGGCGGCAACGAATTGCAAGCGCGGGTGTCGCAAGCCTACGCTTTGCTAAACGATAGCCAATATGATGCGGCGGTGACGGCTTTCGGGCAGGCCCTCGCCATTTCGCCCACACACAGCATCGCCTTGCGCGGCTTGGCGACCACACACCTTTACCAATCTAAATATGCCGAGGCCGAGGCAGTGTTGGGCAAGGCGCTGCAAAGCAACGACAAAGACGCGCTGGCGTATAAATTGTTGGGGATTGTGCATTACAGCAACAAGAAGGTGAACGAAAGCGTGCAGGCGCTGCAAAAAGCCACCGACATCAATTCGTGCGATCCCAATGGGCTGAGTTTGTTGGGTTCGGCCTATTATGTGCAAAAGAATTTTGTAGCGGCGGCCAAGGCGCAGCAAAAAGCCGCCGAAATTCAAGGCAACGACTGGTTGTTTTGGCAGGCGGCGGGCGGCGCATGGCTGGCGGCATGTGGTGATGCGGCCAAAGTATGCGCCGAACATGAGCAGGCACTCAAGGCACTGAGCCGCGCCGCTGAGCTTGCGCCTAACGAATTTGCGCCTGCGTTTTCGCTGGGCTTTGTGTATGAGCAACAAGGCAAGTGGGCCGAGATGGCGACGCAGTATGCGCGGGCGCTCGACAAAACCAGCGACCCGACGTATCGCGAGCAAATTTCGCGCGGGTTGGGCTGGGCCTATTTGCAGCAACAACAGTATGAGAAGGCCGCCGAGGCGTATCGGGCCGCGATTGCGCTGAAAGATCAACCCGACTCGCGGCGTGGCTTGTTGCAGGCGTTGTTTGCGCAAGGCAAATCGGATGACAGCATCGCCGAGGCGCAGCGATTGTTGGCGCTCGATCCCAAAGATGCGGTGGCGATCATCGGGGCGCGTTCGGCCTATTGGCAGCGGGCAAATGGGCTAACGCGCCAGTTTAAGTTTGAGGCCGCCGCCAACGATTTTCAAGCCTCGCTTGCTATTCAGCCCACCCCCGAAGCCTATTTTGGCGCGGCTTTGGCCGATTATTTGCGTTGTATGCCCGATAAGGCGCTGGGGTTTGCCCAAGCTGCTGCCGAACGTGAGGCGGCGTATCAGCCGCTGTATGGGCTGATGTTGGCGGCAACAGGTCAAACGGCGGCGCTTGAACGGGTTCAGGCCAGTTTTGCGGCTGCCCCTATCGGTAAGGTCAACGAGCATTTGAGTTATGCCGAATATCTATTTTTGCGGGGTGAATGGGACAAAACCGCCAGCGAAATTTTGCAGCTTGTGCCAGAGATCAAGCAGGCCAGCGATATGGCGCGAGCGCAATTGTTGCTGGGGCGGGCGTATCTGCAAAAGGGCAATGGCGCAGCCGCACAGCAAGCCTTTGCCCAAGCCGTAAAGGCGCAGCCGAATCACGCTTACGCGCAGTTATATATGGGCAGCCTTACGTTGACGCAAAACAAGCCGAGCGAGGCGTTGGCGGCATTTGATGCGGCACAGACCAAACTTGCGGCGTATGCCGAGGCCGATTGGCTGAATGCGGCCATTTTAGAGATTGATTTGCCGTTGCATCGTAGCGTTGCGCTCAAACGTTTGGGGCAAGCTGGCGAGGCCCAACGTGCCCTCGATGATGCTCGCGCGCGGGCCGATCGTTTGCTCAAGCTGGCGCCGTCGTTGCCATCGGCATTGTTTGCGTCTGGTGTGGTGTGGGGCGAATTGGGCGATGCGCCCAAGGCCGAGGCGGCCTTTGTGGCGGCGGCGCGTTGCGATGCCAGTTTGCCCACTTTGCGCAAACGCAGCGCCGAGTATTGGCAGCTTATGAAGTGATGGCTGTTGGACTATACCGCGCACACCTGCCACGCCGAGCGCAAAGCCGCCACCACATCGCCGCGCGGTTTGAATTCGTGCCCAAGGTAGCCGCTGTAACCGGTGGCGGCGATGGCGCGACAAATGCCGCGATAATTTAGCTCTTGGGGCAGGTCGGGGTCGGCAAAATCGCCGCGACCCGGGTTGCCCGCCGTGTGCATGTGCCCAAGCCACTGCACATGATCGCGGATGTTGCGGATGATATCGCCCTCCATAATCTGCATATGGTAAATGTCGTATAGCAACTTGACGGCGGGGCTGTTCACCCGTTGACACACATCTACGCCCCATGCGGTGTGGTCGCACTGGTAGTTAGGGTGGTCAATTTTGCTGTTGAGTAATTCCATATTGAGCAAAACGCCGTATTTTTCGGCGTGTGGCGCAATTTGGCGCAAACATTCGGCGCAGGCGGCGCGGGCATCATCGTCGCTTTGCCCGTCATTCACATTGCCGCTAAAGCAAATGAGGCCGCGAATGTGGTGTTTGGCTGCAAGTTCGATGCTGATGCGCAACTCGTCGCCAATGCGGGCGTGATTGCTGCGCTTGTTCATGCCATCTTCGAGTGCATAATGCCCGCACATGCTGGCGATGGGCAACCCGACCGCGCTGGCGGTCTCGCACAATTCACCAAACGCCACGCCATTTTGATCACGCTGCCAAATTTCCACCGCCGCATAGCCAATGCCTTTGGCCGTCGTCAGCAACGCTCGCAACGACATGTCTTGTGGTCGGTAGAGGGGAAGGCAAAAGGATTGTTTGATCATTTTTCTAGTTGGTAGATAGTAGTGGATAGTGAATAGTGATAGTGAATAGTGATAGTGGACAGTATATCCTTGTAAATGAGCGATAGTATGAAACTTCATCTACTATTACCTACTATCACTAACCACTATCACTAACCACTAACCACTAACCACTAACCACTATCACTATCCACTTACTTCTCATCCATCACCCGCAACAGATACATGAGCGAGGCAGAGAGGCCGATGAGGACGACGGAGAGGGCGAGGGCGGTGTCGGGATTGCGCTCGAACCCAATGTAGATGGCGAGTGGCATGGTTTGACTGACGCCCTCTAAATTGCCGGCAAACATGATGGTGGCCCCAAACTCGCCCAGCGCCCGCGTCCACGCCAAGATCATGCCGCTGATGACGGGGCGTGCTGCCAGCGGCAGCATGACGAGGCTGAAAATTTGCCATGCGTTGCCGCCTTCGACCAAGGCCGTCTCTTCGTAGCTTTTATCAATGGCGGCAAAACCGATGCGGGCAGCGCGCACATAAAACGGCGCCGATACAAACACTTGCGCCAACACGACGGCGGCAGTGGTAAAGGGCAAATTGAGGCCCCATTCTGCCAGCCAAGGCCCCAACGCGCCACGTCGCCCGAAGGTGAGCAGCAGCGCCACCCCTGCCACCGCAGGCGGCAGCACCACTGGCAAATCGCTTAGCGTTTCGATTAGCCGTTGCCCGCGAAACCGCCAACGGGCGAGGCCATAGGCCAAGGGCGTGCCAAACACCACGCAAATGGCGAGGCTGAGGCCGCTGGTGATGAGGCTGAGGCGCAGCGCTGCCAATGCCGTCGGCGTGCTAATATGGCTGAAGAAATCGTCGCCCAGCCCGCGCCAGATCACCACCGCCAACGGCACTGCCAACACCGCCACCAGCAGCAACCCGAAGACGAAAAAGGGGCGGGCGGCAGAATGGGGTTGAGGTGAATTCATGGCAAATCAGCAGACGCAAAACGTCGAGCGCAGATTTTACCCGTTATTCACGGGCGTATTGGGCGCGGTTTGTAGCGGCACGGCATGTCGTGCCGCTACAAACTGCGCCCCTACGGAACTAAAAAGCCATATTTTTGCAAAATGCGTTGCCCGTCGGGCGAGGTGACAAAGGCGACAAATTGTTGTGCGGCGGCGGTGTTGGGCCGATCTTTGACGATGGCGATGGGGTAGACTGCGACCGTGTTGAGCGCAGCCGGGATGTCAATGCGGCGCACTTTGCCAGCCGCCGATTCGACAAGGTCGGTGGCGTAAACTACACCGGCATCGGCTTCGCCCAAGGCCACCTTACTTAGCACGGCTTTGACATCTTGCTCATACGACACCACGTTTTTTTGCACCGCGCTGGCGTAATTGAGGCCAAATGCCTCGGCGGCGCTGGCTTTTTGCAAGAAATCGAGCGTATATTGGCCGACCGGCACCGATTTATCTGCCAAAACCACTTTTAGGCCGGGCTTTGCCAAGTCAGCTAGCCCGTTGATGGCGCTTGGATTGGCGCTGGGGGTGATGGCGACGAGGCGATTTTTGGCGAAAATGCGGCTGTCGGCTTCGTTAACGCGTCCGCTGCGGACGGCGGCGCTCATTTGGGCAGCGTTGGCGCTGGCAAAAACGTCGGCGGGGGCGCCTTCGCCGATTTGCTGGGCCAATTGTTGTGAGCCAGCGAAGCTGAACGTAACGGCGATATTGGGTTGGGTTTGCTCGAAAGCCGTTTTCATTTCTGCAAACACATCGGCCAACGAGGCAGCGGCAAAGACAGTTAAGCTAATTTTGGCGGGTGCGGTTGGGGGGGGGGCGGCACAGGCGCTCAAACTTGCGCCGATGATCATCGCTAAAAAAAAACGCAGTAGTAAGCGATTGTTTTTATCAATCCCGTTTGGCATGGTGCGTCGAATTGTAAGGCAGACGCGAGGGCCGCGTAAAATTACAATTATGAAACGCATCGCCTCTGTATGTTTGTTGTTTATCGCCGCATTTACCGCTTTTACACCTGTTTCATGGCTCGCGCCCACGGCTGCCATTCATTCTGCCGCCGAGTTTAGCGTCTATTCTGACGCGCTGGCGACCAATTGGCAGAATTGGTCGTGGGGCAGCACGCTCAATTTTGCCAGCAACAGCCCGGTGCATGGCGGCAGCGCGGCGCTGCGGGTCAAATATGATAGCGCGTGGGCGGGGGTCTCATTACGCGCCCCAAGCCCCATCAACACCAGCGACTATGCGGGCGTGGGCTTTTGGGTGAATGGCAATGGCAATCCGGTGCGGTTTTATATTCAGAGCAGCGACAGCGGCGGCGAGAGCACGCAATTTAATTTCACTGCGCCAGTGGGGGTGTGGACGCAATATACGGTGACATGGGCGCAATTGGGCAACCCAAGCACGCTGGCGCGGCTGAATTGGCAAGAGGGCGCGGGCAGCGTGCCAGCCGCCTATTCGCTCGACGACATTGTGCTGATCGGCAGCGGCGGCGCAGGCCCGACCGCCGTCCCGACCACGCCGCCATCGAGCGGCAATGCCGACATTGGCGTGGATGTCAGCGTCACCGCGTCGTCGTTGTCACCGACCTTGCTTGGCACGAATTTACCGGCGTGGCTGGGGCCAACCATGTTCAACAGCAGCAAATTTCGCGCACGGGTGCAGGCCAGTGGGGCAACCGTATTGCGCATTCCGGGCGGCAGTTGGTCCGACGAGTATGGCTGGCTGAGCTGCGAGATGGGGCAAAATGTGGCGGGGGCCGCGCCATGCAATTGGACATGGGCAGCCAAACCGACCGACTTTATCAATGTCATTCGCGCTGTTAACGCCCCCGCCATGTATGTGATGAACGCCAATGTCACGTCGGGTGAGGCGGCGGCGGCGGTGGCGTTTTTTAACAGCCACATCACCGACACCACCGTGATCGGCACAGACATACGCGGCACAAATTGGTATACGGCGGGGCATTGGGCCAAATTACGCGCTGATCGTGGCAATGCGCAGCCGCTGGGGATTAAATTGTGGGAGATCGGTAACGAGATTTATGGCGGCAAGCCGGGCAACCAAGATTGCGTAAATTATGGCTGGGAGACGACTTGGACGTGTGACGGCACGCAATACATCAACGGCATGGGGTCGGGCGCGAATCGCCGCGAGGGCTATCTTGAGTTACGCGCCGCCATGCGGGCGGTTGACCCCAGCATTCAGGTCGGCGCGGTGGGGCATGAGTCGCCGACCGAATTTGCCAATTGGATGACGGAGGTGATCGCGGCAGGCGGCAGCGTGATGGATTTCGTCAGCATTCACCCCTACGCCTACTTCATCCCGCCTGCCAACACCAGCGAAGGCTTTGCCCAAATTTTGGCGAAACCGCAGGCGCATTATGGGCCGATCAAAAATACGCTGCAAACGTTATTTGTCAGCAAGGCGGCTGGGCGTAATATTCCGCTCTATGCCACCGAATTTAATGTGGTGGCGGCCCAAGATCAAGACAACGGACAATTGCTTACGCGCATGGTGAATGCCTTGTTTGTGGCCGATTCGATCGGGCAAATGATCGTCAATGGTTACGCGGGGGCGAATCAGTGGGACATGATGAACGGGGCGGCGGGCAATGGCACAGATTATGGCTTGCTCAAAAACGATGCCGAAATGACGCGCAGCCCGCAATATTACGCCTATGTGTTGTGGCGGCGCTTTGGCGGGGCATGGCTGCCGGTGACCAATAGCGCCAATGCCGCCAGCACGCTGAGCGTGTATGCCGGTTGGCACAGCCCGGGCACAATGTCGCTGTTGGCGATCAACAAAACCAGCGGGGTGGTAACGGGCAAGATTAACGTCACAGGCGCGGGCGGGCTGAGCGGTGGGCTGGTGGATGTGGTCACGGCGGGGTCGTTGTCGGCCCAAAGCGCGGTGTTTAACGGGCAAGCCAACCCGAGCGATGATTTGAGCAATGCGCCGTCGCAATCGGTCGAGACCGGCACAGGCAATAGCTTCAACTATGCCTTTGCGCCCAATTCGATTACGCTGCTGCGACTGAATGTGAATGGCACATCGGCGACGGCGATGCCCGCCGCCACCGCCACCCCGACAGCCATCCCCACCGCAACGCCCGTGCCATCGGCAACCGCTTCGCCATCCCCCATGCCAACCGCGACCGGCACACAGTTCCCCACCGCAACGCCGACCGAATTGCCAAGCACGCACTCGTTTAAATATTACATCCCGAACGTCATGCGCAATGCGGTCAGTGGTTGGTAGAGGCAGGTAGAGGCAGAAATCGGGTTTCTCCCAGAAACCCGATTTCTTTTCGCTACGCCACCAATTCCGCCAAAAAGCGAATGCTGGCCTCGGTTCCCTTCTCGTAACAGGCCAGCGCATAACGCTCGTTGGGCGCGTGAATATTGTCATTGTTGAGGCCAAAGCCGAGCAAGACCACCGGCTGATTCAAGATGCGCTTGAACTCATTGACGACCGGAATCGAGCCGCCGGACAAGCTATAAACCGGGCGATTGCCGTAGGTGGCCTCGGCAGCGCGGGCGGCGGCCCGCAGTTGTGGCGAATTGCGATCAATGAGCGTAGCAAATGCGCCATCACCCATTGTCTTAAAGCTCAGTTTAATTTCTGGCCCAGCGAGGCGCTGCATGTGGTCGCGCACTTGGGCGAAGATTTTGGCTGGGTCTTGGTTGGGCACGAGCCGACAACTGATTTTGGCATTGGCGATGGCGGGCAAGACCGTCTTTTGCCCAGCGCCGGTGTAGCCGCTCCACAGGCCGTTGATTTCGAGCGTGGGCCGTGCGCCCATGCGCTCTACCACCGTAAATTCGGGTTCGCCGAAGGTCTTGAGTGCGCCGGTTTCGCTGAGAATGGTGGCCTCGGTGAGCGGCACACGCGCCAACTCGGCGCGTTCGTCAGCGTCCATCACGCGCACATCCTCATAAAAGCCATCCACCAAAATGCGCCCGGTATTGTCTTTCAGTTGCGCCAAAATTTGCGCCAGCGCCATCGCCGGATTTTGCACATTGCCGCCATAAATGCCGGAGTGCATGTCGCGGTTGGCGGCGCGGGCCTCGACCTCAAAATACACCAAGCCACGCAAGCCATATTCGAGCGAAGGCTGATCGAGCGCCAACAGGCCGCCGTCGCTCACCATCACCACATCGCAGGCCAGCAAGTCTTGGTGCGATTCGATCAGCAGCGGCAAGGTTTCGCCGCCGACTTCCTCCTCGCCCTCGACGATAAACTTGACATTGCACGGCAGCGAGCCGCTGGCCTTGAGGTAGCTCTCGATGGCTTTGACGTGCGACATGTGCTGGCCCTTGTTGTCGTCGGCCCCGCGCGCGTAAATATAGCCATCGCGCACGCTGGCGCTGAAGGGCGGCGATTGCCACAGGTCGAGCGGGTCGGCGGGTTGCACGTCGTAATGCCCGTAAATCAGCACCGTCGGCTTGTCGGGTTGCGGGTGCTTCCATTCGGCATACACTGCCGCATTGCCGCCGATGGGCGACTCGATCAGCCACGATTGCAGACCGAGCGCGATGAAATGATCGCGTAGCCATTCGCCCGCCCGCCGCACATCGGCGGCGTGTTCGGGCATGGCGCTGATGCTGGGGATGGCGATGTATTCACACAGGTCGTTCAAATATTGCTCGCGGTGGTCGCGGGCGTAGGTAAGGGCTTGATTTTGCATAATCTTGATATTTTAGTTGGTTGATTGGTTGATTGGTTGATTGGTTGGTTGCGTTGATTGGTTGATTGGTTGGTTGGTTGGTTGATTGGTTGATTGGTTGATTGGTTGATTGGTTGATTGGTTGATTGGTTGATTGGTTGATTGGTTGATTGGTTGAT
>JAHBAL020000198.1 GCA_018500105.2 Anaerolineae bacterium | reverse complement strand
TCGCCAAACCCCATCCCCAAAACTGGGCGACAAGGTGCTGAAATCGCCCGATTGGTTTGATGAGGCGGTGGGGTATGAGATTTTTCCGCGCAGTTTTTACGACACCAATAACGACGGCATCGGCGACCTAAACGGTGTGCGGCAAAAACTCGACTATATTCAATCGTTGGGGGCCAATACCATTTGGCTGACGCCGTTTTACCCCAGCACCACCTATCACGGCTACGATGTCACCGATTATTTCAAGGTCAATCCGCAATTTGGCACGCTAGATGACTTTAAGGCATTGACGGCGGAGATGAAGCGCCGCAATATGCACTTGATCATTGACTTTGTCGCCAACCATTCGTCAGATGGGCATCCGTTTTTCAAGGCCGCCTATAAAAATCCGGCCTCGCGCTATACCCAGTGGTATCACTTCCGCGACAAGCAAAATACGGTCTACGATTCATTTTTTGGCGTGCCCAATTTGCCCGACTGGAACACCGACAACCCCGAAGTGCGCGACTATTTGTTTAATGCAGCCTTGTTTTGGCTAAATTTGGGGGCCGACGGGCTACGCTGCGACTATGCGTTGGGGGTCGAAGCGCCATTTTGGGCCGAATTGCGCCAGCGTGTCAAACAACGCCACCCCAATGCCGTCATTTTGGGCGAAGTATGGGACGGCGGCGCGTTGACGCTCAAACGCTATTTCGAGGCCGGATTCGACGCCTTATTTGACTTCCCTTGGTATCTCACCCTGACCGGCAACCCCGACCGCAACGGCGACGGAGTGCTAAATGGCAAACAACCCGCCAATTTGCTGCAAACCCCCTATCGGTTGATGCAGCGGGCCTACCCGCACGGGGCGCAATTGGTGCGATTTAGCAGCAACCACGACACCAACCGCATCGCCAGCGACAGCCTCGGCGACCCGCGTCGCATGAGATTGGCCGCAGCGGCGGCGTTGCTTACGCCCGGCGTGCCCATGATTTATTATGGCGAAGAAATCGGCATGCGCGGCAACAAAGGCGAAGGGCCGGTGTATGACGAATTGCGCCGCGAACCGATGGATTGGTATGCCAACGAGAACGGCGTCGGAATGCCACGTTGGTTTAAGCCCGCCAATCGGCACAACGCCCCCAACGATGGCGTATCGGTGCAAGAGCAAGACGGCAAGCCGGACAGCCTGTTGTCATTTTACCGGCGTTTGGGGCAGTTGCGGGCACAATATCCATCATTGCGCTCCCGCGAGTTTAGCGTGGTGGAAAATGTCGGCGATTGCGACCAATGTTTGGCGATTTGGCGGCACAGCCCCAACGAGGCGACGCTGCTCGTGTTTAATTTTAGCGACACCGCGCAAAACATCCCCTTCGACCCCGCCACCGCGCCCGTGCCAGAGCAAGCCAAACCCAAGGCGGTGCTGGGCGAATTGTCGCCTAATCTGTCACAATTGCTGCTTGCGCCTTGGGGAATGTTGGCGGTGGTGTGGGCCAAGTGATATAGTATGAGATATGCGAAACCCCAGCCCGCGCCGATTGGTTGCCACAATTGTTGGTATTTGCTTTTTGTGCATTGGGCTGGTGGCCTGTCTCGGCTTGGGCAGCGTGGGCTTGTGGGTAGGCTATCCGCTCTACCAGTCCATTGATTACCCAAATGCCACCGAATCGAGCGAAGACGTGACCACCGAATGGTGGCCCGACATCAGCGTGCAACGGGCTGGGCTGTATCGCACCGACGACGAGTTTCCCAAGGTGTATAACTACTACTCGCGCCAATTTGAGCTTGGCCCCGAACGCTCGGCCAACAGCAACTGTATTTTGATGGCCCGTAGCGAAGTCAGTTATGGCATCATCGAGCAAAGCACCAGCGTCAATTTGTGCGACACCCCCCGCGACCGCATGATGATTGTGTATCGCACCGTTACGGTGAAATGGCGCAAATTGTTCGGCAATTGAGCGGTTTTGTGTAACAATCATTATAAAATAAGCTTTATTTCGCAATGATTGTTTGCGACTACAATTGTCTCATTCTCAGCCATAATTACACCCGTTAACCGCGCCAAATAAAAAATGAAAATTACGATCTCAATGTCATTAAACCAGCGCTTAAAAACCACTTCGCGCAACACCCGATTATTGCTGCTATATATTTTTATCGCGATTTTATTTCCGGTATTTCTACTATTTACTTTCGTCACCGTTTCACTGGCGTTATCGCCGCGAACAAGTTCGGCTAAGCCAGATCATGTTGGCATGATGCTTCCCCCGTTGCCTTCTGCTACAGCAACGGATACGAGCACACCCGGTCCATCGCCGACCCCGACAAACACACCGATTCCAACAGCAAGCACACCCATCCCACCAGAAATAAGAGATTTTGCGCAACGCTTGATCTATGAGCACCAACTGCAATTGACCACACAGTTTGATGGTAGCGTTGTCGTCGTGCCCAGCGGCGGAAATGCGGCAGGAAAAGCATATGACATTGTTTTGCAATTTCAAAACACATCGCCAGTGAATGCGCCAGCCGTGTTGGCTAGCCTCACTATCCCATCCGGAATGAACGTTAGCTCGATCAAGTGGGAGAAGACTGGCAGTTGGTATAGCGATGGCAACTTGCCACGAACATGCAGTTTTGATGGGCGCACAGCCTATTGCGGTATCGGGGAATTGTGGTCGGGGATGAAAGTCATCATTACGCTGCGGGCCTCGGCTGAGCCGGGCCAGTATAGCTTGGGCTTAAGTGCCGAAGATTTGTCTGCACTGTATGAAGTGCCGGGCAATAATCGCAGCATCATATTAGTGACATTGAACTAAAGGCAACTTCTCAGGTCAAAAATAAAAGAGCCGCCGTGCATTGCACGGCGGCTCTTTTGTCTTGAGATAATCATCAGCCACATCTTTCATGATATAGCAAGTAAAGTCGAGTCGTTTTGAATCACCTGACGGCAAACTGATTTTGCATAGATAATATCACCCTATACTATGTCAACCTCATATTACATTTGGCCCAACGAAGTGCATTTTGGTTATGGCACTGTGGCAAAAGTTGGCCCCAGCGCCAAAGCCGAAGGCGCAACCCACGTTTTTGTATTGGCCGACCCGGGTGTGGTCGCCGCCAAGTTGGTAGACCCGATCTTAGCCTCGCTGCAAGGCGCGGGCTTGGCCTATACGCTCTACGACAAAGTCGAGCCAAACCCGTCTGACACCTCAGTGGATGCAGCAGCGGCAGCCTATCGCGCCAGCGGGGCCGACCTGATTGTGGGCGTGGGCGGCGGCAGCGGACTCGACACCGCCAAGGCCCTGATGTTGGTGGCCGGTGGCCCTGCCGATGCCAAAATCGCCGAATATGCTTACCGCATGGGCGACAAGGCGCGACCTTGCCCGAAAGTGTTGCCCGGTTTCATCGCCATCCCCACCACCGCAGGCACCGGGGCTGAGGCCACCTCGTGGGCCGTCATCACCGACCCTGTTGCAAAAATGAAATTTGGGGTCGGGCATCCTCGTTCAATGCCGACCATCGCCATCATTGACCCCGAACTGATGCTGGGTTTGCCGCCCTTTTTGACCGCCGCAACCGGCATGGATGCGCTTTCGCACTGTATCGAGGCGTATGTCAGCAAAAATTGGAACCCAATGCTCGATGCAATGGCGTTACAGGGCATTCGTCTGATTGCGCAGAGTTTACCGGTAGCAGTGGCCCAAGGCGATAATCGCCAAGCCCGCGAAGACATGGCCCACGCTGCCTTCATCGGCGGGGTGGTCATCAGCAGCAAATGGCTGGGGGCGTGCCATTCGTTGGCGCACCAGCTAAGCAGCCTCGCCAATGTGCATCATGGGTTGGCGTGTAGCCTGATGCTGCCACATCAAATGAACTATAGCTTGCCCGGCGCAATTGAGCGCTACGCCGCCGTTGCCGAAGCGCTGGGCGTGCCCGCCACTGGCTCATTGCGCCAACGCGCCGAGCGCGGCATCGAGGCCGTCACCCAACTCGCTAAAGACTGCAACCTACCCACCCGCCTCAGCGAAGTCAATGTGCCCGAAGAAGTCATCCCGACTATGGCAAAATATGCCTATACCGTTGACCTGAACTGGTGGACCAACCCCCGCAGCGTCAACGAAAAGGTGATGGAGCAACTCTATCGAGCAGCCCTTTAAAGAAGTAAGAAGTTGCAAGTGCTAAGTGCTAAGTCAAGGTTTCATACTTAGCACTTAGCACTTGCAACTTAGCACTATTAAGATGAAGACACGAACAGGACAATTTCCGATTGGGGTGCGGCGTGGGTGGACAGATTGGTTTAAGGACACCGCCGCATTGATTACATGGGCCAAAGCCAACGGCCTAGAAGCCATTGACATCGGGCGCGATGCCGATGTGATTGGGGCGCAGATTTTAGACGCTGGCCTCAAGCTCGGCTCGGTGGATTTGAAAGCGTGGCAGGGCATGATCTCGCCCGATGCCGACACGCGCCAACGCGCAGTAGCTGCCAATGTGGCCTACATCGAAGCCTGTGCCAAACTTGGGCCGCTCAACTACTTTTTGGTCATGTTGCCCGAAAAGCCCGAATTGCCCCGCGCCGAAAATTTTGGCTATATGGTCGAGAGTTTCAGCGCCCTAGCGCCAACGCTCGAACAACACGGCGGGCATATCGTCATCGAAGGCTGGCCGGGGCCGGGCGCGTTGTGCTGCACCCCCGAAGGTTATCGCGCCTTTTTCAAGGCCGTGCCATCCGCCAGCATGGGCGTCAATTATGACCCGTCGCATCTGCAACGCATGGGCATTGATCCCATTCGCTTCTTGCGCGAGTTCATCGGGCGGGTGCATCATGTGCATGGCAAAGATTGCGCCTTGCTGGCCGACAACGCCTATGAATATGGGCATGAGCAGCCCGCCACCTTTGCCAAACCGATAGATTTTGGCAATCAGGCGTGGCGCTACACCATCCCCGGACATGGCAGCTCGAATTGGCTCAACATCGTGCAAATTTTGCATGCCCATCATTACGCTGGCATGATTTCCATCGAGCTAGAAGACGTCAATTTCAACGGCAGCCCCGCAGGCGAGCAACTCGGCATCACCCTCGGCGCACAATTTTTAGCCAGCCTCTGATAGCAAGGATGAAGGGCGAAGGATTTTTTCATCCTTCGCCCTTCATCCTTCGAGCAAATGGATAAGCGTAAGGCTGAAATTACAACCCTCAATTCTTCTCTGTTAACAGCATATTTGACCATTAAGAGGTTTTAATTGGTCGAATATTGATTGCAAGCCATCCACCAGTAATTAATATAATGATGCTAAAGACATGAATCATCGTGCTAACCCCATAGAATTTAATAAATTCATCGCTAAAAGCAATAGGATTGGTAATCATTTCGACAGGAATTTGCCGGTAATCATAAAACCCTAGCATGGTAAATATAGTGGATAAAAACAGGAAAAGTAGAATTGCCACCATGTTGCCTTTATAAACAAGATAGCTGCCAATGATTGATATAAAGGCAGATGCAGATAGCCCAAGACTTAGAAGTGGTGAAATTTCTGAAAACAGCGAAGATTCTTGCCGCAAAGAAGTCAGGTTGCTAAGTATGATCAGAAAGCCAACAACCAATACACTAAAACTCATGACTGATGTAAAAATTTTTCTATTCATAAAAAAATAAAAATGATATGTAAGATTTTGAATCTTACATTAAGGTGGACCCCAATCTGATTAAGCAGGATGCCAATCGTAAACATAGCTTGAAAACCTCTCGTTTGAAAGCAGGATGGAGTGACACCTATTTATTTGGTTTAATTCAGCCGCTCTTGATCAAGAGCGAATCGCAGTATATCATATAATGCCAAGCACCCTAGAATAAGCCATTTATTTTTAGATGATAATATTTGTCCATATCTAGTACGTGAGCAGCACATAAGCGATTGACTGCGCTCGCCCATTCACTCATTTCCTCTATGCGACTATCCAACATGATTCAAGCCGTTGATGTTCACGCCTGCGGCGAGCCGGGTCGGGTCATCGTGGGGGGCGTGCTCGATGTGCCGGGCGCGACCATGTTCGACAAAATGCAGTATTTGGCGACCAAAGCCGATGGGCTGCGCCAGCGCATGTTGCGCGAGCCGCGTGGCTACCCGGCGCTGTGCTGCAACCTCATTTTGCCGCCCACGCATCCTGACGCCGATGCCGGTTTCGTCATCATGGAACAGGTCGAATATCCGGGTATGTCGGGGTCAAACACCATCTGCGTCACCACCGCTTTGCTCGAAACCGGCATGATCCCGATGATCGAGCCGGTCACCGAATTGACGCTCGAAGCGCCGGCGGGCCTCATTCGCGTGCGGGCCGAGTGCGCCAATGGCAAGGTGCGGCGCGTCACCTTCAAAAATGTGCCAGCCTTCGCCACCCATTTAGATGCCATCATCGAAGTGCCGCATCTCGGCACGGTGACGGTAGATGTGGCGTATGGCGGCATGTTCTACGTCATCGCCGAGGCCGCCCAGTTTGGGCTAAGGCTCACCGCCGACGAAGGCGGCGACATCGTGCGCATCACCGAGATGATTAAGGCCGCCGCCGCCGAGCAATTGCCGGTCACCCATCCCGACCAACCCGGCTTTTCGGGCATCACCATCGGCCAATTGTCTGGCCCGGCCCACAACCCCGCCAACCACATGCGCAACGTCGTCACCGTCAGCACCGGCAAATTGGATTGGGAGCGCCCCAGCACATGGACGGGCGTGATTGACCGCTCGCCGTGTGGCACGGGCACATCGGCCCGCATGGCGACCCTGTTCGCACGCGGCAAACTCGGCCTGCACCAAGATTTTCATCACGAAGGCGTGCTCGGCACGGTTTTCACGGGCCGCCTGATTGAGCAAATGCAAATCGGCCCCTACACCGCCGTCGTGCCCACTATCAGCGGCACCGGCTGGATCACCGGCTTCGCCCAATATGTCGTTGACCCCGAAGACCCATACCCAAATGGGTTTACGGTTGGGGACATTTGGTAAATGGGTGAATGGGTGAATGGGTGAATGAGCGATTGATTGGGGGGTATCATTCACTCATTCAGTCATTCACTCATTCACTCATTCACTCACTCACTCATTCCCCACTCACTCACTCATTATGAAAATTGATTCCATCGAAATCCCCCACTCCCGGCTGCCGCTCGACCCGCCGTTTAACGCAAGCTGGGACCCGCGCCCACGCAAGGCCCACAGCGCCACGCTGGTGCGGGTGCGGGCGGGCGAATTTGAGGGCGTCGGCAGCGGCGACAGCATGTTGGGCTTTGCCGGACACGAGCATTTATTCATCGGTCACGATCCATTCGACATCGAGCGGCATGTGCATATTCTCGACAATTTGCAATTTATGTATGCGCGTATGTGGCCGCTTGAGGTGGCACT
>JAHBAL020000138.1 GCA_018500105.2 Anaerolineae bacterium | reverse complement strand
CAGCGTGGTTTTGCCGATACCGATGAGATTGGCCCATATCTCGTCACCTTTGGCGAGATTAGCGGCGCGTTTGCCGTTAACTTTTTCAACTCTATCGAATCTGAAATTACGCCAAACCCACAATTGGTGGTCGGCGAACAAAAACCAAGTGAGTCGAATGTGCTGACCAGCACCTCATTGTCGCAGCGTGAATTGTGGCGCTGGCTGGCGGCGTTGGCCTTGCTCGTGCTTTTCGTCGAATGGTGGATTTATCAACGCGGTATCCCGTCGTTGCGTCGCAAGTGAGCATCAGAAATCGGGTTTCTAAAAGAAACCCGATTTCTGAGCTATATTACCCCCAAAATGTGACAAACAAAACCGCCACCAAAAATAGCAATTGCACAGCAATGCTGCCGCCCCATGCTAAATATGCGCCCAACTTCTCACCACGCCAATAAACCAGCGCTCCAGCCACCCAATTGAGCAGCAACATAAGCATGGCAATGCCGATCAAGGTAAACAATTGATCGGGCGGGCCGAAGCGGTCGGGCTGGCCGGTGGCATCGAAGTGATACGGCAATTGGATGGGCAACGTGGGATAGCGAAAAAGCACGACCCCGATCAGCGTCAATAAGATGAGAAAAGGCAAGACCAGCAAGGTCTGAATACTGCGATTGACCCAAAACTCGCTTTCCATAAAGTTGGGCATTAGGCGAGCCGGTTCAAGCAATTGGGTTGGCCCCATATAAAAACGCTGCTGGAAAGCCTCAAGGAAGGCTTCGCTGTCGTAAGGCGAGAGCGCATAGCCGCCGTAGGGCGTGATAATAAGCAATTGCTCTTCGATGGGCGCGGTGCTGTAAAAGCCAATTGGCCCGATTTCGGGGTGCATTCCCTCGCCATACCACCAACCCAAGACCGGAATGGGGCGAAATTTGATCTGTGCCGCCACATCTTTGGCATCAATCACCTTTTGCACTTCGGCCATCGGAACCACTTCACGAATTGCGCCCCAGCGAATGACGAGCGAATTGCGGTCGAGCGCATAGCTCGAATTGGCGATGGCATAGAGATGATAACCGAGCCAGCCGCTCATCAACACACACGCCAGCCCCAGCACGATCATGACAAAAGTCACGCCGTTTTTGGGCAATAGCACCGCGCCCGCAAACATCAGCACCGCCAATGTCAGCGTCAACGCCAGCGCCGCGATGCCGCTGCTAAACGCCTGCCGGGAATCTGTGTCGAAGATTGTCATAACTGTGAGTGAAAAGTGCTAAGTGCTAAGTAAAAATAGCTGACTACTTAGCACTTAGCACTTAGCACTTAGCACTTAGCACTTTTACAGAATCACCTTGCGATAATTTTCGATGTAGCGCACACTGCCGTCGGCCATCATGCGCAATGCGCCCGATTTAATGCGCTTGGCGACGCCGTCCATGTCTTTCACTTGACTAATGTGGCAGCGAATGGCCGCAATTTTGCGGTCAATGTGGTCGGTCACATCCACCAACGTGTTGGGTGTGGCGGCTCCGGCAAAATATACCTCTTTTGGGTAATGCATTTCGTGGCCTTGCACCAGCAATTGCGGGAAATACATGCGGTTATTTGAGGCTGGAAAGAGGGCATCGCACACGGCGATGCCGATCATGCGGTGGTCATTGTGGTTAATGCGCGACGCGCCATAATGCACGGTTTCGTGGTCGGTGGTGACAATAATATCAGCCTTAAACTTGCGCACTTCACGCGCAATGTCTTTTTGCAAGCTAAGCGTATTGGCGAGTTCGCCATCTACGTAATGCAAAAACACCACATCTTGCACCCCCAGCACCGCTGCTGCGTTGCGCTGCTCGGTCTCGCGCAATTCGACCAAGCGCTGCAAGGTCATATTGGGGTCGTCTGTGCCTTTGTCGCCGCCGGTCACGATCACATATCGCACCACATGCCCCTCGGCGCACCACCGCGCCAGCATCCCGCCCGCAAAAAATTCTGGGTCGTCGGGGTGTGCCACCACAACTAAAATATTCATGTTCTATCGGGTGATTATATACGCTGAAGGGGAAGGGGTGATGAGGCGTTAAAATCTGAAAACTATGAGTGTTCTTAAGTTTATTGATTACCATTATTATGTGCAGTGGGCCGTATATCTCATCTGCTTATTGGGTGTGGTGCGCGGGGTGTCGTCATGGGTCGGCAAAAAAACATTTGTCGCACTAGACAATATTTTGTGGGCTGTGCTCGTCATTGTTGTCATTGGGCAGGCGATTTTAGGTTTTTTGACCTTTTTTTCAAAGCCCAGTTTCTCCCTCAAAGTGTTAGAGCATATGTTTATCGGCATCATTGTGACGGGCTTGCCGCTTATGTTTTCGATTTGGCGGAAGGCTGATCCGAGCAAGCGGTTTCGTGTTCTTTTCATTACGGCTCTGGTATGCTTTATGCTATCGGTGGTCAGCATCAATGTTTTAGCCAACAAATGAAAACAAAACCCACGCTCTTTTACTTGCTCATCCTCGCCAGCTTGCTCAGTATGCGGCTGATCATCGCCCCCATCACCCAGCCCACTCAAGCCGAGCCGAGCCAAGCCGCCCCAGCGCTACACATTTTGCGGGTGCGAGCCAGCACCGTTTCCGAGCGTCAGCAATTGCTAAAAGCGGGTGCGGATGTGCTGGAGGCACGCCGAGGCGAATGGCTTTTTGTGATGGGCACAGACGGCATGGCGACCAAACTGCGCGAGCAAGGCTTTGTTGTCGAGATCGAAGAGACGTTGCCGGCCCAGCGCTTTAGCCGCAGCGACGAAACCGACGGGCCGGGCACGTTTTTTGGCGGCTATCGCACCATTGCCGAGCATTACAACCACCTTGATGCCGTCGTTGCCAATCAGCCAACGCTCGCCAAGTTGGTAGATTATGGCGATTCGTGGCGCAAACTCAACAACAAGCCGAACGGCCACGACCTGAAGGCCATTTGCATTACCAAAATTCGCCCAAACAGCAGCGATTGCGCCCTTACCCCGAATGCCGACAAACCGCGATTTTTGCTGATGGCGGCTATTCACGCCCGCGAACTAAGCACTTCTGAAATGGCGTGGCGTTGGATTGATTACCTGATTGACAATTACAACGTGGACGCCGAAGTCACGATGTTGCTCGACAGCACCGAAATGTGGGTCATTCCGATCGTCAACCCCGATGGGCGGCAAATTGTCGAGCAAAACAATATTTCGCCGTATTTGCAGCGCAAAAACGCCAATACCTCGCAAGGCAATTGCCAAACCCCACCCGGCATGACTTATCATCATGGGGTTGACCTCAATCGCAACGCCAGTTTTCAATGGAATGTATCGGGCACAGACCCCGACCCATGCCATGCGATTTATCCGGGTATTGCGGCGGCATCGGAGCCAGAGCAAAAAGCGCTCGAAGATTTGTTGCGCAATTTGTATAAAGACCAGCGCGGCCCGCTCATCACCGATACCGTTGCCAGCAATGCCACCGGCACGCTGATTTCATTGCACAGCTACAGCGATTTGGTGCTTTTCCCTTGGGGGGCGTTTGAGTGTTTGGGCGATGCTTGCTCGCCTGATAAACAGTCGCCCAACGACGCGGCACTGCGTTCGATGGCGTTTCGCCTGAGTTATTTCAACAAATATACGACTGGTCAGCCGTCTGAGGTGTTGTATGCCGCCAGCGGCACCAGCGACGATTGGGCGTATGGCACATTGGGCATTGCCGCCTTTACGTTTGAGATCGGCCCATTCACCAGCGCTGAGCGCTGCGGCACGTTTACACCGCCGTTTAGCTGTCAAGATCGCTTTTGGGCGCTCAATCGTCCGGCGTTTATGTATGCTGCCAAGGCTGCGCAACGGCCATTTACCCTCGCCTTGGGGCCAAGCGTCATTTCGCCCAGCCTGAGTGCCCCGTTTGTAGCGCCGAATGGGGTTGTGACGCTCTCGGCAACGGTTTCGGATGATGTTTATGGTGACGATGGGTTTAACCGACCCGACCCACAGGCCATTACCCGCGCCGAATACAGCATTGGCGTGCCTTTCGACGTGGCGGGTGCGCAACCCAAATCGCTTGCCGCTGCCGATGGCACATTTAATGCCACCAAAGAGATCGTCAGCGCCCAAATTGCCGCGCCGCCCGTCGCCGGACGCTACATGGTCTATGTGCGCGGCTGCGATGCCAGCAATACCTGCGGCCCTACCTCCGCCCTCTGGCTCACTGTTGCCCAAGGCAAGCAAGCGTATTTGCCCGTGTTGTTTAGATAATTACGAATTACGAATGATGAATGATGAATGATGAATTATGAATGATGAAATTAATTGGTGACCTGCACACAATTATTGATGTTAAGCAAACCAAATATTTCCGCAAAACCCAATTCGTAATTCGTAATTCGTAATTAATTATGCTGAACTTTCTCGCCGACCTGCGTAACGATGCCGATTTTATGCGCGATGTGAGCGCGTGGGAACGTGCGCCGGAAGTGGCAGCGCGGCATGCGCCTTTTCCGGCGCGGCTGCACGAGCGGGTTGTGGCGGCATTGCAAAAGCGTGGCATCGAGCAACTGTATTCGCATCAAGCGGCGGCGATTGAGGCGGTTTTGATGGGCCAACATACGGTCATTGCCGCCAGCGCGGCGGGGGGCAAGTCGCTATGTTTTCATGCGCCCATCGCCGATGCGCTGCTGCGTGACCCAAACGCCCGCGCTTTGTGTTTATTTCCAACCAAGGCGCTGACCCAAGACCAGTTGGTCAGCCTAAATGCGCTATTGGCAGATGTGCCGACCAACAAAGCGCCAAGTTCAAAATCCAAGTTGGTCTATTGTTACGATGGCGACGCACCGCAAGGCCAACGCGCCGATATTCGTCGTGATGCTCGGGTGATTTTGAGCAATGCCGATATGTTGCATATTGGCATTTTGCCGCATCACACCCGCTGGGCAGCGTTTTTTAAGCATTTGCGCTATGTCGTCATTGACGAAATGCACATGTATCGCGGGGTGTTTGGCAGCCATGTCGCCAATGTCATTCGGCGGTTGCGGCGGTTGTGTCAATTTTACGGCTCGCGTCCGGTCTTTATTTTGGCCTCGGCCACCATCGGCAATGCCCGTGAACACGCCGAGCGGCTGATCGAAGCGCCCGTCACGCTCATCCCCGACAGCGACGATGGCAGCCCGCATGGCGAGCAGCACGTCATTATTGTCAACCCGCCCATCATTCCCGATCAAGCCGCGCAAGGCTTACGCCGCAGCAGTTTGCTCATCGCCCGCGACATTGCGGCGCGGCTGATTGCCGCTGGTGCACAAACCATCTGCTTTGCCCGCTCGCGGCAAGATACAGAGCTGTTGTTGGGCTGTCTCTTATACACATCT
>JAHBAL020000500.1 GCA_018500105.2 Anaerolineae bacterium | reverse complement strand
GCCCAGCACCCGCCCACACCTCCGGCGGCACTTGCAACTGGATGTTTTGCAGGATGCCGAGGATGCGCCCAGCATTGCGCTCATCGCCGATGGCCTGAAAGATACTGGCGGCTTGATACCATGCGGCGATGGCGGCATCGTAGGCTTCGAGTTGCAGCAAGGCGTTGGCTTGATCTTCTAACGCCAAGGCTTGCCCCCAGCTTTGATCAAGATCACGATAAATTTCCAACGATTGTTCAGCCCGGTCCATCGATAGCACATAAAGTTTCGCCATCTGTGCTATGCGACCCATTTCTAATAGATCAGCCCCAACCGCTATTGCAACAGATATTTGAGAATGGATTTTTGCAGCGTGAGCACAAAAATCCAAGGCTTTCGTATATTCCTTACGCTTTTTGGCAACTACTCCCAATGATCGCATCACATTAGCTTCACCTAACTTGTCTTTTATAGAGCGATAGAGCAATAAAGCGAGATCAAAGTCTGTTTGTGCATCCTTTAAATACGCCATCCGCAGATTTAAATTGCCTCGGCTAAAATGTGCGTTAGCCTCACCTAACCTAAATCTAATAATACGATAAACCTCCAAAGCTAAATCATAGTTGATTTGTGCTTCGGCAAAATTATCAATTCTAACTTTTAAATCCCCCCATTTAAGCAATACGTTGGCTTCGCCTAGTTTGTGATCGATTTCACGATAAATCTGTAATGCTACCTTATAATCTAATTCTGCTCCTTTTAAATCGCTCTTCAACACTTTCAACTCGCCCATTGCGAGTAATATATTGGCTTTGCCCAACTTATCTTCGAGTTCATCACATAATGATAAAGCTTGTATATAGTTCTTCCGTGCGCCAAGTAAATCAGCCGACCGTATTTTCAGATCACCCAAAGAATGCCATAAATGTGCAGCACCCAATTTATATTTAATAGAATAACAAGTCTTTAACGCCTTCTCATAATCAACCCGTGCGCCTTTAAAGTCAGCCAACCTCACTTTTAAATCGCCTAACGATTGCAAAACACTCACTTCACCCATATCATCTCTAATTGAGGCATAGATCGACAAAGCACGCACATAATCCCTATGTCCACCCACCAAATCGCTCTCTCTTACTTTTAAATCACCTAACGCAACCAAAACATTCGCCTCACCCGAACTAATCACAGGATCGCCTTTAGAGCCAATCTCTTGATAAATCGACAATGCCAATTCATAGTCTGTTCGCGCCCCCAAAAGGTCATCTTTCCATACTTTTAGAGTGCCTATCACCTTCGTTACATTTGCTTCACCTACACGATCACCAATATTTTGACAAATTGAACGGGTTAGCGATGCAAGATGTAAGCCATCGTTATAACGAGAAACTAATTGCAACATTTCCGATGTTACTCCGCCCAACATCCCGATCAGGGATATAGTCTTGGCGCGGGTCAATTCAGCCCGGATGTTAGGCAATTCATAGCCCATAAAGGCCGCGGCTTGCCCAAAGGTCACGCCCTCTTGTCGCCCCAATTTGTCATAAAGCAAACGGCAAACGGCGCTCAGCCATTCGCCAATCCGTTGATCCCACAGCGCAGCGTCGGCGGGCTGCAAACAGCGGTCATGGGCGTAATCGGTGACAAAAGGGAAGGTGTTGTAGCGTTGGGCATCGGGCTGGTATTGCAGCAGCGACACATCTACCAGCACCTGTACGGGGTCGCGCCAAGCGAGGTCTTGGCAAGCCGCATCCAGCAGCGGGGCCGCCGCCCCACCCGGCAACAGGCCAAATAGGCCAAACAGACGCTCGGCATCGGGGTGTAAATCATGGGCATGGGTGCGGCTGACATTCAAGGCCGCAATCATGCTCGACAAGGTGTCTTGCTCAAGCGCATCGCGCCCACGCAAATAGGGGTCTTTGAGCGCCGCCGTTTTTTGGCTGGCAATGGCCTGCGCCAACTGGCTCAGCCCTTGGCGGGCGGCTTGTTTGGCCGCCAACTCGATGGCGAAGGGATGCCCAGCCAAATAACCGAGCAATTGCGTCAGCGTCGCCACCTGTTCGGGCTGATACAGTTGGTGGCGCAAGGCGGCGGGCGACAACTGCACAAACAAATCCAGCGCGGCAGGCGGGCCGAGGCGATTGAGTTCGAGTAGGTGCATTTGCACCCCACGCGGCAAGGCCGGGAGCATGCGCGTCGCCATCAAAATATGCGTGTCGCGGTTGCGTAGCAGCTTGTCAATCAGGTCACGCACGGCGCTTTGGGCGCTGTAAATGGGGTCTTCGGCGTTATCGAGCAGCACCAGCATGGCCTTGCCGCGCAGGCTAGCCCACAGTTGGGCCTCGTTTTGGGCGGGGTTGGCTGGGTCAAGCGCCAAGGCCAAGGCGCTGACCAACGCCTCTGCCGATTCGACCCCACGCAGCGGCACAAACACCGCGCCATCCTTAAATCCGCGTGCGCCGTCGGTGCGCTGCACCACATATTCGGCGGCTTTTTGGCACAAGGTGGTTTTGCCAATGCCCGGCGCACCGGTCACCACCGTCAGCCGATGCGTCAGCACCTGCGCAACGGCATGTTGCAGTTCGTCCGAACGACCAACAAACACCTCCGGCCAGCGCCAATCGCCCAGCATTGGGGCGGGGGGCGGGCTGTCATTGCGCCACTGCCCGCGCAGCCCGTTTGCAAAAATGGCTTGCGCGTGGTCGGCGTTTTCGGGCAGCAGCAAAAACTTGTCGCGCTCATCCGTCGCCGCGCCCCATGTGCTGAGGATATAGTCGTGCTGCATGGCTTGCTGGCCCATCTCGAAGGCTTGGCGCACGGTTTTGCCCATCAGCAGCGCCAAATAGAATTGGCGGGCAAAGACCGAGGCGGCCTCGTCTAGCACGGCTTGCTCGACCCGCACCGCCACCACATGCGCCACCCCGGCGGCGGCAAAGGCTTCGCCCGCCACCCGCGAATGACAAGCGCTGACGAAGGCCAGCTTGGGCACGGTTGTGCCCGCCACCTGCAACAATTGGCGCAGTGCGTCGGCGCTGAGCGCGTGGGCCATGCCGGCCTCGCCCTCAAAGGCCAAAAAGTCGGGCGCACCATGCCCGCTGTAGTGCAAGATTTGGCAACCGATGCTGAGCAGTTTTTGCAAATTGGGCACGGTGGCGATCATTTCGCGCAGCAACACCGCGCTGCCGCCACTGCGCCCGGCCTCGTCGAGGCTGTCGTGCAGGCGCTGGCGCTCTTGCTGCCCATTCAGCAGGTCAATCGGGTGGCGCTGGCCGTCTTTCTCGTAGATCAGCGGGGCCGCCCACAACACGCCCATGCGCGGCAATGGCGACGTGTGGCGGTCAAATTGGTCATAGCTCGGCGTCGGCAGGCTGGCCAAATCGCCCCAATCTGCCGATGGGCGCTCATGCCGCGCCCAGCCCAGCAGCAAGTCCAGTTGCTGGCGATTTTCGAGCCACAATATGATGGCCCGCACCGCCACCGATTTCACCACGTTGGCGGGCACAAGTTCTTCGGCATCGAGGCCGAACTCGAAGCAAAACGTCTTTAGCTCGTCGGTGCTAAAGCATTGCGCAACCAAGTCGCGCAGGTGGGTTCGTTGTTGGGGGG
>JAHBAL020000186.1 GCA_018500105.2 Anaerolineae bacterium | reverse complement strand
CGATGCCCGTGCGCACCTCGCCCAGATCGCTGTAGGCTAGGCCAAGATTGCCTAACCAAGCCCCCTCGCCGCGTCGGTCGCCGATCTCGCGGGCGATGCGCAAGGCTTGCTCGTAATAGCCGATGGCCTTGCGCACCTCGCCCATATTGCGATAGGCACTGCCAAGATAGCCAGCCGCCGTTTGGCGCAAATCAGCATCTTGCACGTTGCCGAGCAGGCTTTGCCCCAATTGCGCCCACAGTTTGACGTGCCCCCACAAATACAAATAGTCGAAGCCAATGGCCCTCAGCACCCGCGCCGCCTCGTCCCATTCCCCGGCCTGTTTGCGCAGTTCAAATTCGTCCAGTTGGGGTTGCAAGTCGTCCAGCGTCTTCCAGTTGGCGCGGGGTTGGCGGGTTTTGGCAAAATAATCGGCGGCGCGGCGCGACAGGGCGGGCATATCCCAACTGGTTGATTGGTTTATCTTTGTTGATTGGTTTATCTTTTCAATACCTTGATTATCAAGCGGTGTTTCTGGTTTTTCGGCCTCGGCAGGCAATTGGGCCAAGGCATAGGCGCGGTCAATTGGGTGCAGATAATAGCGCCCATCGGCCCCGCCCTCGCGGCTATGGCGGGCAAAGTGCATATTGCTCAGCCGCCGCAACAGCGCCGCGCTGTTGATGTTTGGCACAAACGGTTGCAGCAAATAGTCCACCGCCGTCGGGCTGACGGGCCGCCCATACACCGCCAGCGCTTGCAACACACGCTGCGCGGCGGGGTCGAGGCGTTGGTAGGCTTGGCCCACCAGCGCCTCGGTCACGTGCTCGGGCAACTGCGTCTTGAGCAATTGGTCAAGTGTGGCATCGCGGTCGGCATTCAGCCAGCCATACACCGCCTCGAGCGCGCGCGGGTAGCCGCGTGTCAGCACCCGCACTTGGCCCAATTGCGCCGCGTCGGCCTGCGCCAGCCCCAGCCGCCCGTCTGCGTCCATCTCGCGCAGCATATGTTCGGCATGTGGGCTGGGCAAGCCCTCATCCAGCTCAATTTTGGCTTGGCGGGCCGGTTGCACGGCTTGCATCAGCCAAAACGGGCGCTCGCGGCTGGTGAGGATGACCTTGAGCGGGTGGGCGGGCGCGGTCAAGAGGGCGGTCAGGGCCGCGTTCACCTCGCTGTCTGCGATCGCACTATCGGGCGTGACCAAGTCTTCAAAATTATCGAGCAGCAAGACGACCCGCGTCAGCCCGGCCTCGCCCAAGGCTTGCAACAGGCTGTGCATCTTCTCGCTGCTCGGCGTTTGGGCCTCGCGCCCCAGCGCCGCCAGCCGCTGCGCCGCCTCGGCGGGCAACAGCTTGCACAGGTCGGCAAACATGGCCTCGAAGCTGATCTTGCGCCCGCCCACCATGCTCAGGTAAACAATGCCATCGGCGCTCAGCGCACCCAAGTCATCGGGCAAAAGGCCGCGCTCTAGCCCGCGCAACAGGCGACACACCAGCGCGGTTTTGCCCGCGCCGCCGCGCCCCAGCACCACCGCCAGCCGCCGCCCATTGTCGCCCTCGCGCAAAAAGCCCGCCAATTGCTTACTTTCATAATAGCGGTCTTGGAAATAACTCGGCGCTTCGGCGGGCGGGCGGTTAATGAAGCGGGCACGGACGATGCCGCTCACGGGCTGCGCCGGTTGGCGTTCGCGTTCCAGCCCGCTTTCGATGCGGCGTTCGGTCTGGGCCGCGTCAGCATCTTGGCGCAATGTCTGCAAGTCGGCTTGTAGCGCGTCCAACTCAGCACGCAGGCGGGCTTGCTCGGTTGGCGCAGCGCTGGCGAGGTCACGCTCAAGGTCGCGTATCCATTCGCGCCGTTGGCCCAGTTGCCCGTCGGGCGTATTCAGCCAATCGAGATGCGCCGCAATACCGCCGCTGGCCTCGTCGGGGGTTTGCCAGTGTTTGCGCTCGGCCAACAGCGGCGGCAGCGTCACGCCACGCGCCAGCCCATGCCGCAGCACGGTCAGCGGCTTTTTGTGGCTCACCACCGCACGGCGGGCTTGCGCCAGTTGTGCCGCCCCCGCCGCCACGCTCTGCCGCGAGGCGATCATGATCACGCCATCGCAGTGGGCGAGGGCGTAGTCGAATACTTGATCATAATCTCCCGTTCTCGTAACTTGCTGGGCAAAGGCCATTTGGCAAATGGCACTATTGGCTTGCGCAAACTGCTTTTGCGGACGAGTGAGTTTCGCATATCCTGCTAACGCATCCAATCTCCCACGCCCCTCGGCCCATAAAATCAAACTCCGCACCTTGACGCTGTGGTTATCGTTGCCTGTAATGCTTTCATAGGGGATACCGAGATCAAAGCAAATCTCGACTTTCAATTCATCCAAGCTAAATGCATCCTGAAGTTGGCTGGCGAGGCTTTTTCGCTCCTCTGTATTCAGTGCAAAAGCGGGCAAATTGGCATTGAGGTCACGCGCCACCTCTGTGGCATCGGGGGCATAGAGAATGAGCAGATTGGGCATGGCGGTGCGCCCATTTTAGCGCAACGGGGCAATCTCTGCACTGTAGCTATCAAGGCTGTTCAAAAGTCGAAAACCTTCTTCTGTAAAAAAGCCCGATAGGGCTTCGCTACTAAGGGCGGCGGGTTTACACCCGCCCATCGTTGCCCAATAGGCGCGTTCGCCGGAGGGTAAACCCGTCCGGCTGATCAGCGAAGCCCTATCGGGCTTTTCCAATTAGGTCATGCGCTGACTTCTGAACAGCCTTAGTCAGGTCAGCCAAAGTTTTGCCAAGCCAGTGTGACGCTTGTGTCGGTTTAGGCCACAGGGATCCCTCACAGTTTACCCTGAGCCTGTTGAAGGGTATCGGGATGACGCATCAAATATACGCATATATCTAAGTTTCTGAGCAATACATAGACGCAGGCGAGGGCGAGGCGTCCAGCGAGGGAGAGAAACTTATCACCTCAATGGGTCATCCCGATGCGTAGCGAGGGATCCCTGAAAATGAAATCCGGCAAATACGTCGTCAGGCTAGCAAAAGTTTTGCCAAGCCAGTGTGACGTTTGTATGGGTTGAGGCGATAGGGATCCCTCACAGTTTACCCTGAGCCTGTTGAAGGGTTTCGGGATGACACGTTGCGTTTTGAACTTATCGGGAGATGATCCAAAATCTTAGTGGGCAGTGCCGCACCCACACAGAGATCAATCCCCGCGCTACGTGACAACGCCCACTGCGTGGGCTGCAAAATTAGCCCGTGTAACGGGCGTTGCTATGTAGCGCGGGGATTGATCCCCGCGCGGGCGCGGCACTCGCAAATGT
>JAHBAL020000321.1 GCA_018500105.2 Anaerolineae bacterium | reverse complement strand
AGATGTGTATAAGAGACAGAGTTCTTGGCGTGCAATGTCGAGCATCACTCACAAATTCGCGACGCGGTTGCGCATATTATTGATCGCTATGGGCGGCTGGACGTCGTGGTCAATAATGCTTATTGGTCGGTGGTGAAGGACGTTGTGGCGCTTGAAGAAGCTGAATGGGACAAAGGCATGGATGTCATGCTCAAGGCCGTTTATTTGTTTGGCAAACACGCTTTTCCACATATGCTGCGCAACGGCGGCGGCGCAATGATTAACATTTCATCCATTCATGGCTTGGTGGCGGCCCCGCGTTATCCGGTCTATGCTGCCGCCAAGGCTGGGCTGATTCACCTGACGCGGCAAATGGCGATTGATGGCGGCCAACATAATATTCGTGTCAATGCCATTTGCCCGGGCTGGATATTTACTGAAAGCATGCGTTTTGACGACAACAATCGGCGTATGGCGACACTTTACCCGCGTGGCAAACCCGGCGAGCCGGTTGAGGTGGCGAATGTGGCCTTGTTTTTGGCGTCGTCACAGGCCAGTTTTGTCAATGGGCAGGCCATTTGTGTGGATGGCGGTCTGACCGCGCAGATTCAAGAGGTCGAATTTTGGCGGCGCGGCATCACGCCTTTTGTTGGCGAATAGCGTAAAATTACCGCATGTATCTGGCCTCTCTTCACTTTAAAGGCTATCGTTCTTTGGTAGATGCGAGTTTGCCATTGCAACCATTAAGTGTCATTATTGGGCCAAATGGCTGCGGCAAAACCAGCATCGCTGAGGCGCTGGGCTTATTAACTGCGCGTGCGGCAGGAGATACAAAACGATTCGAGCAAAGTATTATTGGATTGGGCGGCGCGAATGCTATCCGATCTTTGATTGGTGAGCCACCGAAACAAATCACGATTGAGGCCGTGACTGACACACATCTTGGATATCAACTCGCTTTCGCCAGTAATTACGCCTATAAAGTAGAAGTTAAAGAGGCCGTCGTTATTCAAGAAAAACATTCATCATTTAAGGCGCTACATTCAAATAGTAATTTTATTGAGGCATGGAAGGCGACGCTTACACCTACTAATATTATTTTTAATCCAAATATGTCTTTGAAGATGTTTTGTGAAATGGCAAATGCTGCGCCTGACCCAGTGCGCATTGCTGATGCGATTGGATTAAATGCACTTCTGACAAATTGTCTGTTTCTCAACCGACTTAACACTTCGGCAAATAGCCCTATTCGTTTGCCGCAAACCTTGTTGCCTGAGCTGCGTCCGGGGCAAGCCGGCGAAACACTGTTTTCGTGTTTATACAATTTGCGCAACACCCAACAGTTGCGCAGCATTTTCGATGAAATCGAAGAGGCGATGCGGCAAGCTTTTCCGGGTTTCGACCATTTTGAATTGCCTGTGGTTGGCGCAGGTCAAATTACCCTAACTTGGCACGATGATAATCTCAGTCAAGCACTGTATCCTAACCAACTTTCTGACGGCACGCTGCAATTTTTGTGGCTAATCGCCAACTTGATTTGTGCCGAACCACCGGCTTTGCTTGTAATTGATGAGCCGGAGCTAAATTTACACCCAGCGTTATTGCATCTTTTATCTGGCCTGTTGCAAGATGCCGCAACCCGAAGTCAAATCATCGTGCTCACCCATGCCTCTGACCTCATACGCTGGTTGCCGCCAGAAGCCATTGTCATTGCCGATAAAGAAGATGGCGAGACCCGTTTTACTGCAGCGACTGATGCAAGGTTTAATTTGAGCGATTGGCTCAACGACTTTAACTTGAGCGATTTGTGGCGGATGGGCGTGTTGGGAGGGCAGCCATGACCATCGTGATTTTAGTGGAAGGCAATACAGAAGTCGGTCTGATTGACCATATCCGAAATTTTGTGGCGATGCAGGCCAAGCAATTTAATCGTCAACCTGCCAAATTAAAGTCAATTGTGATGGATGGGCGCAATCCCATCACCATTGGCAAACAAATTCGCAACAGCTTAAATATGCCTGATGTCAATGCCGTAGTGGGGTTAATAGATGTTTACCCACAATTTAAGCATGCAATCGAAGCCAAGGAATGGTTGATGAATATTGCCCAAGATGCGGGCATTCGTCAACATTTTTATGCGCATGCGGCGCAATATGATGTCGAAGCGTGGCTTTTGCCTTATTGGGATGCCATTTGCCAACGCATTGGCGTCAAACAGACACCGATATCGCAGCATCCTGAAAATGTGAATGGCACACAGCCGCCAGCGTATCGCTTGCAAGCCCTTTATCAACGCGCAAAACCGCCGCGCCGCTATGTTAAAACCAAAGAAATGCCAGCCATTTTGCGCGGCAAAGACCTCGGCCTTTCGATCAATGCTTGTCCCGAATTCAAAGCGTTTATCAATACATTGCTAAAATTAAACAACTTATCGCCTATCCTGTAAATTTTCTTTGTTATGCAAAACCGCACTTACTCGAACATATCTGACCCATTTTGGCGTCCGGCCCTCATCGTATTTACCAGCAACGTTTGTATTATGGTGATCCAATTGATCGCCAGCCGCCTCATTGCGCCCGTAATCGGTGTCTCGCTGTATAGCTGGACCACCGTCATTGGGGTGATGTTGGCCGGATTGAGCGCGGGCAATTTTATCGGCGGCTTTTTGGCCGATCGCTTTGCCTCGCGGCGATTGCTTGGCGTCATCTTCATCTTGGCTGGCTTGGGCAGCCTGAGCATTTTGGCGCTGTTTGAATTTATGGGCACAAAAGGGTTGCCAGAATTGCGCATTCCGCTTATTTTGCGCATGACGGCTTTCGTCTCCGTTATCTTTTTGCTGCCATGTATTTTGCTCGGCCTCATTTCGCCCATTGTGATTAAATTGACGCTGCGTGACCTGAACACCAGCGGCAGCACGATGGGGCGCATTTATGCTGCCTCGACTATTGGCGCGATCATCGGCACATTCGCCACTGGGTTTTACCTCATTTCGTGGTTTGGCACACGCTATACCACACTTGGCGCAGGCACGTTGCTGATTGTGATGGGCATTTTGCTCGGTCAATGGACGCGCCAATGGTGGCAAGCCGTGATCGCGGCAACCGCCGTTGCCATTGCCATCCCTTTCACGCCCATCAATCAATTGCTCAATAGCTGGTGCATGATCGAGTCAAATTATTTCTGCATTCGCGTGCGTGATGAAGAGCAAGGCGGCAATATCTATCGCGTCTTGACGCTCGATCATTTGGTGCACAGCTACAGCCATATCACCAAAACCGACGATTTGCGCTACTCATACGAGCAAATTGACTCGGAAGTGGCCGAATTTATCCTCAAGCGCGACGGGCAAGTGCGCTATCTATTGCTCGGCGGCGGCGGCTACACCATGCCTCGGTATCTTGAAAACGCCTACCCAGCTGACAAAGCGATTATTGATGTGGTCGAAATTGACCCAATGGTGACCCAAGTCGCCAAAACGCACATGGGGTTGGGGCTGAATACCCGCGTGACTTCATATAACCTCGATGCACGCCAATATTTGGCTGAGCGCAATGTGAATGATCGCAAATACAACATCATTCAGGCCGATGCCTTCAACGATTTCTCTGTGCCGTATCACCTCACCACCCGCGAATTTGGCGCATTGGTTAAGCAGCATTTGACCGAAGACGGCGTATATTTGGTCAATATGATTGATGGCGGTGACGCCGAATTTGCCCGTGCCCTCATTCGCACCGTTTCGGTTAATTTCCCGTATTTGTATTTTTGCCCCACCAACAAGGCTTACGACGGTATTCGGCTGAACACCATGTTGCTCATCGCCTCGGCCAAGCCGCTCGATGAAAAAGCGTTGCGAGCAGCAACTGGGCATGACAACGTCACGCATATTAGCAATTGGCTGATTGACCGCGCCGAACTTGACAAATGGCTTGCCAAGCCGCCGCAATTGGTGCTGACCGACGAGTATGTGCCCACCGACAACTTGCTTATCCCGGCCTTTGAGAATAAGTTAGCAATTCGGTAAGGTTGTTGCTGCAAATTAGGCGTGGCTGACGAAATTTTATTTGAAAGCACTTGGGATTTTCAGCTTTACCGCGATAGCGCGGGGCGGTTGATCTTCGACGTGGTGTGCGGGACCGTCGCCATTTACACCATTGCTTTTCCGCTAAATGCCGAAGAGATTGCCGGCTGGGAGCGCGAGGGCGAGCGGTTTTTGAAACATCTGAGCTATCGCGTGCGCGACTATCCTAACGAGTATCTTGCCCGATCGAAAAGTAAATGAGTGAGCCAACAACCGACACGGATCAAAACCATGAAGATCAAACAGATCTCGGCTTCTCGTATCTGGCGACCAAGGCCGGACTCGTGTTGATTCGCCATCATCGGCGGATGGCGAGTGAATTGCGTGGTGCAGCTGCGGCTGATTTTCTAAAAAAGGTAAATTCAGCAAGTTTTGCGCAAGCGCAACAACTGATGGCGCGAATAACCGGCAACTATAAACGCGGGAATGAGCGAGCAGCGGGCAAGCACGCAAGATCAAAATAAATGGAGTAAAAGCTTAGGCAGGCAAGTCGTTCAGGACATTTTAACCACGAAAGACACAAAACACACGAAAAAAAATTCTATTTTCGTGTGTTTTGTGTCTTTCG
>JAHBAL020000283.1 GCA_018500105.2 Anaerolineae bacterium | reverse complement strand
GAGCAACGATGGGCGGGGGTAAACCCGCCGCCCTTAGTAGCGAAGCCCTATCGGGCTTTTTTTACAGAAGAAGGTTTTCGACTTTTGAACAGCCTTGCATCTTGTCAAAAAAACACAGACCCATTTTGCAATCGCGTAAACTGGATAGCTCGAAAAAATATGAGATCACTGAATGGAAAAATTGCGTTAGTGACCGGCGGTGCGCGGCGGGTGGGGCGAGCGATTGCCTTGCATTTGGCTGCGCATGGGGCCGATATTGTCATTCATCACGGGCACAGCGCGGCAGAGGCCGAGCAAACCGCCCATGACATCCGGCAACTTGGGCGGCAAGCGGCTATTGTGCAGGCTGATTTGGCGCAATGGGCCGAGGCCGAGCGCTTGGCGGCGCAGGCCATCGCCGTTTTTGGCCGCGTTGATATTTTAGTCAACAATGCGGCTTCGTTTGTCAAGGCGCGTTACCCAAATGCCAGCGAGGCCGATTTTGACGCGGCGCTCGATGTTAACCTCAAAGCGCCTTTTGCGCTTGGGCAAAGCATCGGGCGACACATGATCGCTGTGCGCGGCGAATCGGCGGCTTTTGCCAGCCAGCCCGCGCCCGATTATGCCAACATCATCAACATCACCGACGAAAGCGCTTTTCGCGCCTTTACCGGATTTGCCACCCACAGCCTGTCGAAAGCGGCTTTGTTGGCGCTCACCCGTGTGCAGGCGGTCAGTCTTGGGCCGCATGTGCGGGTGAATGCCATTTGCCCGGGCGTGGTGCTCAAGCCCGACGCGCAATCCGAAGCCAGTTGGAATGCTTATCGCACCCGCAACCCAATGCGGGCGATCGGGTCTGCTGAGCAAGTGGCCGAGGCTGTGCTCTTTTTGCTGAGCGGCCCGCCTTTTGTTAATGGCGATTGTTTGATGTTAGATGGAGGTGAAATTTGGATGGAAAAGTAGGTTTAATTGTGGCGACGTCGACGTTATGTGCTTGTGCAGCATCACCGACACCGCCACCCAACCCGACACGACCTCCATCCCCCAACATCACCTCCGTCATCAATCACACTGCAACACCCGACACAGGCTGCAAAATCGAAAGCAGCGCGTGTCAAACGCCGCCAGCGCCGAGCATTGATTTCACCGCAACGCCAACGCGCATTACGATTGCGGTTGCGCCCACTGCACTGGCCACAACGGCGATACCGGCAACGGCGACAGCCCCGCCACCGACGGCTCGCCCAACCATTATTTTGCCGATATTTACTGCGACGGTAATGCCGATCGCTATTGTCACCGCAACTGCTACCCGTCCACCACCGCCTAGCGCCACGCCGCCGCGACCGCCGCCGCCGACATCCCCCCCGCCTTCTGCGGCCAATAGCAATATGGGCGGGGGCGGCGCATCGTCGCAATTGTTGGCTTTGCACAACCAAGCGCGGGCCAGCAGCGGGCTTGGGCCATTGCGTTTGTCGGGGGCATTGCAGGCTTCGGCGCAGCGTTTGGCCAATGATTGCGCTCAGCGCGGGGCAACGTGCAGCCACACCGGCGCTGATGGCTCGTCGTTCTTTTCGCGTATCAAAGGCGCAGGCTACGCGGGCAACACCACCGGCGAAAATTGGGCGTTTACCAATCGCCCAAATGGCGTGCTGACGCCTTGGCAATTGTGGATGAACAGCGCCGGACATCGGCAAAATATTTTAAATCCGGCTTTTCAAGAAGTCGGATTTGGCATTGCGACCTCGGCGGGCGGGGTGGTGCATTTTGTTGCCGACTTTGGGGGTGTGCCATAATTACCAGCCACCTATTTTTAATGTTAAAGCATCAATCCTCACCCACCTTGCGCTTGGCTTTGATATTGCTCACCACTGCCTGTGGCGCACCCATCAACATTAATAAGGAGGGGGTCACCCCAATTGTGGTGTATCCGCCTACCGCCGCGCCGGTGATTGCGCAAGCCAACCAATCGGCGGCGGATGAGATTGCTACGCCGGTGATGTTTGTGACTGCTGTTGCGTTTGCCACGGTCACGCTGCCAACGGCGACGGCTGTGCCGCCCCCTGCCAGCGCGACGCCAAAATCCGCCAGCGTTGCTGCAGCCGCAACGGCCACACCGCGCCCAACTGCACCAAAGTCAACGACGGAGGCGACTAACGTTTTGGCAGGTTTGCCCACCGCGCCGTCGCCAGCGCTTACCAAGGGGTTACCGACGCCGGTTAATTTGCGTGAGGTCGCCAAGCCGCCGCCTACACCGACGGTCGTGACGGGGCAATTTCCCAAGGTCGTGGCGGGGCTAGAGAATGCCGTCGGTGGGCCAAATGCGGTGGATATCGCCGCCATGCGGGTTAATTTGTTGGCGCAGTCAAATGCCGCTCGCTTGGCGGGGGGCCTGCCCATGCTGCAAACATCGCCCGCGTTGCAATTGGCAGCCCAACAACACTCGGATGAATGCGCCGCGTTACGTTGGTGTGGTCATACAGGCGCTGACGGCTCAAACACGCGCCAACGGTTGCAGCGCGTCGGTTATATGAGCGATGCTGTCGGCGAAAATTGGGCATGGGCGCGTAGCGTGCCTGCTGCGTGGGATATGTGGTTCACCCAAGAGCCGCCCAATGGCCCGCATCGCGGCAATATTATGTCGCGTTTTTACCGCGAGGTTGGTTTTGGCATCACCGCCTCCAACGGCGGCTTCTACTTCATCACCAATTTTGGCGGTAGTTATAGATGATAGGGTGGCAAAGTTGCAAAGTTGCAAGGTTGCAAAGTGGTAGTGTGTCAATACCTCGATACTTTGCCACTCTGCAACCTTGCAACTTTGCAACCCTTCAACCCTGCCACTCTGCAACCCTGTCACCTTGTCATCCCTCCATGTGGAACAATTTAGAGGCGTGGATAATACGCCTACTATGACACAATTGATTGATGGCGTAAGCATTGCGGCGCAGATTCGCGCCGAGGTAAAAGAAGAAGTAGCGGAAATGAAGCACACGCTCGGCATTACCCCCGGGTTGGCGACGCTGTTGGTGGGCGATGACCCCGCTTCGGCCACGTATGTGCGCAGCAAGCACAAGGCTTGCGAAGAGGCTGGCATTGCCTCATTTGGGCATGTGTTGCCCCACGACGCCACCCAAGAACAAGTTGCGGCGGTGCTTACCGATTTGGCGAATGATCCCAAAGTGCATGGCATTTTGATGCAATTGCCACTGCCGAAGCACTTAAACGAAGACCCGCTGTTGGCGCTCGTCCCACAACACAAAGATGTGGACGGTTTTCACCCTAGCAACCTCGGTATGCTTGGGGTAAAGGGCAAGAAAGCCGCGTTTGCGGCTTGCACCCCGGCTGGGTGTATCGAGTTGCTCGACCGCACTGGGGTGAAGATTGCGGGCAAACGTGCGGTTGTGTTGGGTCGCAGCACCATCGTTGGATTGCCGGTCTCGCTCATGTTGCTGGCCCGCGATGCCACCGTGACCATTTGCCACAGCCGCACCGCCAATTTGGCCGAGGTTGTGCGTGAGGCGGATATTGTTATTGCCGCCATCGGCAAGCCGCTGTTTGTTACCGCCGATATGGTGAAGCCGGGCGCAGTTGTGATTGATGTCGGTATCAATCGCATCTCAGACCCCAGCCGCAAGAGCGGCTCGCGCCTTGTTGGCGATGTTGATTTCGACGCAGTTGCCCCGATCGCGTCGTCCATTACCCCTGTGCCGGGCGGCGTTGGCCCGATGACCATTGCGTTGTTGATGAAAAATACGCTCAAGGCGGCGAAGCAAAGCCTGAAGTAGTTGTGGGCCATGAGCCATGAGCTTAGGACTTACGCGCATTAAAAATATTTCACCACAAAGAACACAAAGATCACAAAGAAAAGAAAGGTTTACCAATGCCAATCTTCGAGTTCTTTGTGCG
>JAHBAL020000290.1 GCA_018500105.2 Anaerolineae bacterium | reverse complement strand
TCTTTACGCTGACGGGGGTGGGGGGCGCGCAAAACCAAGAAACGCCCGATATTATTCGCGTGCGCAACCCCGACAACGGGCATCTCATCGCCAATTACGCGGCGGTTGAGGTCAAACCGAGCACGACGTTGACGCCAGCGGGTTTGCCGCCCAGTCGTGGCGCAGGCATTTTTACCTCGCAATGCCTCACCTACAGCGTGGCGTTTTTGCCGTTTGGGCTAGAGGGGGTCAATCAGGCGGCCCACCGCACCGATATTTTGAGCCAAATTTTGCAGGCGTTTGTGCAGCCGCGCCCGCAAACTGGGTTCGAGCTAACTGCGCTCAACCCGCCGCCCACCGGCGCGGTCATTGGTTCACCGGGCGAGGTCGTTACGCACAGCTTCCGCATTCGTCACACCGGCGAGGCTGGTCTGCCCGAAACCTTCAACATCAATTTTGGCGGCAATAAGTGGAAAGCCGAAGCCAGCACTGCCAGCGGTCCGCGTGACCTACACGAGATCAGTCTGCTGCCATGCCGCAGCACCATCGTCACCCTGACCGTCAGCATTCCGCCCGATGCGCCGCGAAACATGAGCGATGCACTCACAGTCAGCATTACCCCGCATACTTGGTCGCCCGATCACAAACGCAGCCTGCGCTTTACCAGCAAAACCCCTGCCGCCGTCATGTTGGTGGACGATGATCGTTTTTATGATCGCGAGCAAGATTATCTCGACGCATTGACCGCGACAGGCGCAACTGTTGACCGTTGGGACACGCGCAGCAGCCTCGGCAGCCAATTTACCCAATCACCTAGCATCACCGATTTGCATCGTTACCCGTTAGTAGTGTGGTTCAATGGCTACGACTGGTTCGACCCGATTACCCCAGCCGAGCGTGAGGTGATGCGGCACTATTTGGCGGCGGGTGGGCGCTTATTCTTCACCTCGCAAGCCGCCTTGTATTACAGCAGCGGCCCCGAACAACGCCAAGCCCCCGATTTTGACCGCAATGTGTTGGGCGTCAATTACGTTGAGTTTGGCGACAACGTCACCCAAATCAGCGGCGTGCCCGGCAGTGTGCTGGGGGATGGCTTGCCGTCTGGCTCGCTCTTGCCGTTCCCTTACGGCTTCAACCTCAGCGCGGCGGTGCATCCCATGCCCGATACGCACGTGGTGCTGCGCGGCGACAGCGGCCAGCCATTTGGCTTGGCCCGCCGACAAACCTCAGTCTCCAATCCCCAATCCCCTATCTCCAACCCAATTTCTGCCGAATCGCGCCTCATCTTTTTCCCCTTTTCGTTCGAGGTGTTAAGCAAACAAGTGCAAGCCGAATGGATGAACCGCATGGTGGGCTGGCTGTCGCCGCTCGGTCAATCGGAGTTTAGCGCCACGCCGGCCACGATCCCCGCTGGTGGGCAAGTTGCCTATAGTCTAACCTTGCGGGCCGACGAGTTGCTCAATACGCTCGGCGCGTATACATCCACCCGCGTGGCAATTTCGGTCACGCTGCCCAACGCCCTCAAGGTGTTGACGCACACGCTGCCGCCGGGGTCATTGGGCAATGGCTGGCGCGGCACGATGACCCAAGGCGATGTGTTGGCATGGCGGATTGTGGCCCAGCACACCAATGCCGATATTGGGCGGCGTGAGGTTTTGACGGCGCATTTGCACATCACCTTGCCCGATTTGGGGCTGCATTTTAGCCAGCCGGTAGCGGTGCGGGTAAATGCGCCCCTGTTGCTGCCCAGCATTCAGGTGACCCCACAGCCTTTGCAATGGCGAGAACGCGCTACGGTCACTATCGGTTTGCGTAATGTCAGCAGCAATGACGCGCCGCAGGTGCATCTGCGTCATGCCGTGCCGACGCGCCTTAATTTAATCGAATCGTCGCTTATGCTAACCCCTACGGGTGTGGGCGAATTGGCCTTGCTCGGCAATCGCCTCGACTGGACGGGCGCATTGACGGCGGGGCATGCCATCACCATCAGCTATCAGATATCGTTGCCGCGCTTTGGTTTTAACAATGCGCTGGCATTCTTTAACCAAGCGATTGTGGATGAGGGCGGCGACGGCGTTGCTCACGCCGACAGTTGGCTTGTGCCCGAAATAGTGCGCGTCTTGTTCCCTGTGATGTTACAAGGCCAGTTTAGCGATACCGTCAGCCTGACCGACACCATCACGACGACAGTGCTGTTGCGCTGAAGCACGACACATCGGCAGGGGGGCACTTTATGGTTCAATCAGTATTAAATTAGGAAAATAGGTTCGATAAAAACCACGAGGCTCATCTCCCGATAAGTTCAAAACTCAAAGTGTCATCCCGAAACGAAGTGAGGGATCCTCATTGCCTAAACCAATCTAAGTGTCACACTGGTTTGACAAAACTTGGGCTGGCCTGACGACATTGTTGCCGAATTTAAGATTCAGGGATCCCTCGCTGCGCGTGCTCAGAAACTTAGATATATGTGTATATTTGATGCGTCATCCCGATACCCTTCAACAGGCTCAGGGTAAACTGTGAGGGATCCCTATCGCCTCAACCAATACAAGCGTCACACTGGCTTGGCAAAACTTTGTCTAGCCTGACGACGTATTTGCCGGATTTCATTTTCGGGGATCCCTCGCTACGCATCGGGATGACCCATTGAG
>JAHBAL020000173.1 GCA_018500105.2 Anaerolineae bacterium | reverse complement strand
TTTCACCACAAAGAACACAAAGCGCACAAAGAAAAGAAAGGTTTACAAATGCAAATCTTCGAGTTCTTTGTGCGCTTTGTGGTGAAAATCAAACTTTTGATTAAGTCCTAATCTATCGGGGTTTAGGCGTGGCCTTGACTGGCGCAGCTTTGGCTGGAACCAAGGTTTTGGCATTTTGTGCGGGCAATTTGGCCGCCACAGCGGGTGCGGGTCTGAGCGTTGGGCGTGGCAACACCGCCACAACGGGCTTCGATGCCGCCACACTCGACGTTTGAATCGGCGCAGTATTTGCCACAGCCGCCTTGGGCGGTGACACAATTGCCAGCACAGGCTCGGGGTTAGCTGGCGCAGTTGTCGGCCCAGCCGTTGGCGCTGGGGTGGCTTGGGCGATGGGCAATGGCGTTTCGGTTGGGCGCGGCATTGGCGTCATGGTCACCAAAACATAGATCGGAGTCGAGGTAGGCAAGGCCGCACGCGCTACCACAGCCTGCGGCGTTGGCGGTTTGTGTAAAACCGGAGCCTTGCCACACGCCCCATTTAATTGGTCGAATGACGAATATGGAATGCTCGGCAACCCCAATCGTTGCAAGGCACAGTTGGCGCTGCTGCTGTTGCGAATGGGTTGCGTGGCGGCTTGATAATCTACATAATGCGTGCCCGGATTGCCTGTCGCCCAACCATTGAGGACATACAGATCGGCATTTTGTGGAATACCCGGCCCCCATACAAAGAACGGAACCGTGTAATTGGCCGCATCCGACGGGTCAACGCCATCAATGGCTTCGATACCAACTTCGCTGCCGGCACGATCGGACGTCAGCACGATTGAGGTTGTGCCACTTAAAACCGCATTCGAGCGCACGGCGTTAAAAATCTCGCCAAGCCATTGGTCAAGATTAACCAAATTGTTGTGATAGGCTGGGCTGCCCCAGCCATATTGATAACCCGCGCTTGCAAGATCATGAAATTGAACAAAAGTGTAATTGGACGGCGCAACCGCCAAGTCATTGAGCAAGGCCGACATCATGTAGCTGGTGTCATGATGCGCATTGACATACACATCAATCTTATCGAAACCATCATCATGCTCAATTGCGTCTAATGCACCATTGGCCGCATTAAACGAATTTTTGAACAAGGCATAAAAATGATCGGTGGCGTATAAACTGGTTCGCAAGCCTTGATCGTGGGCCATATCGAAGGTTGAGGCGACATAATAGCCGACATGCCGATGCAGGGTAGCGTTGAGGTCGGGCGGGCTATCGCTCATCCAGCCATGCCCGCTGTTGGGAATGCCAAAGCGGTTGAGCATGGGCCGCCCAGTCAACAATGACACTTGGTTGGGTCGCCATAATGCGTTGTCGGCATCAATCCGCGCATTATGCGTCCATGCGCCTTGGGCATGCAATTGGGCAAAATTGGGAAGTTTGCCCATATTGACCATCGCGTGCAGATCACGCGAACGAAGACCGCTGACATTAATGTGCAGGACGAAATTTTGTTGGGCAGTGGCGGCAAGTTGTGGGCTGGGCGCAAAAATCATGCTCCAGTAAATGATACAGGCTGCGAAGAAAACATGGCGAATCCTGTGGGAAAAGGTTGCCGCATCCATAAGAATGACAAATCCGCAATATATCTACATCAAAATATACTCCGGTTTTTTAATTAATATTGCAAACAAAATTAACATTACACTTATCATTATACATATAAAGACTATCTGTGTAAAGGTGGGTTTTTGACAAACACGCTTAGAAAAGTCTACTCCGAATAGACTTTAGTCGTATTTTTAATACAAGTTGATCGGCCAAGGGCATCGGCCAGATGCAGCCGAATTATACGGCAGCAAAGCACAACAAAGATGCAAATATACAACTTTTTAGGCGATAAAAGCTGAACACTACCGCCAATCGAGCGTGATGATTTGGGCGTTTTCGGGGATATGATGACGCGCTTCGCCCATATAGATGCCTTTGATATGGCAAATGAGGGTGGCAAGCGCCAAGCCATGCGACACGATGAGCACGTCTTGCCCCAGATGGCGGGCCGCGAGGTCATCGGCCATCCATTTCATGCGAGCCGCTACCATCGCCACCGATTCACCATTTGGGCGCTGCATATTGAGCGGGTCGCGGTTGCGTTGCTCCCATTCGACAGGCCAACTGGGTGCAATGACCTCGTTGGTCAGCCCTTCCCAATCGCCCTGATTGATCTCACGCAAGCGCGGCTCGGTAACAATGGGCAGATTGACCACCTCGTTAACAATATCCGCCGTTTGACGGGCGCGGAGTGAATCGCTGCAATAAAAGACATCGAAATGCCGCCCAAGAAGCTGCGCCGCTGTTGCACGCGCTTGCGCCATGCCGGTGGCGTTCAGGCCCGGCGCTTCCGGCGATTGCCCTTGCCAGCGCTTTTGTGCGTTCCAATCAGTTTGGCCGTGTCGGATGAGGTGTAAATGGGTCATGATTTACGCATATTTTGCCACGCAACTTTTAGTGCCACGATTGCATCAGGAGAATCAGGCAATTCGCCATAATGGGCTGCCACGTAAGCATCGGTCAATAGACGCGATTCGGCAGCATGATTTGGAAAAGCGCGGTCAAGCGCAGGCAAAAAATCGTAGGCTGTTTGATATTTGGGTCGGGGTTGCCCGCGTTTGGCGGCTTCGTGCGTCATGCGGGCATAAAGATGTCGGACTGTAATGGCAGCCAGCCAGCGCCGTAAATTCAGCGTTTGTTTAATTTGATCGAGTGTGCTGCTGGTTTTCGGCGCTTCGTAGGGCACGCTCTCTGGCTCAGATCGTGGCCCGGCCTCGACCCGCTCGCGCCGCGCCACCCCCGTCAACACAATGATACCGCCACCCAACGCCAACAAAATTGCGACGGTGATCAGGCTTGTAATCACTGGCGGAATGACGATGGCATTTTCGGCAAGCGCATTGGGGTCGGTGGGGATGGGTGGCGGCGTCAGTGCTGGAATTTGGCTAAGTATTGAGCCAATGTTAAAAAAACGCAACAATGCCAACAAAACTTCAACAACAGGTTGCAAAATGGGCAATAATACAATAGCAAACAGGCCAAAGATTGCCGTTAACAGCCAAGCCAGCACTTGCCGTGCCCAATCTTGATTAAAGATAAACGCGGTTAATAAGCAAGCCATTGCCGCAAAAAACACATTTGGCCCAACCCATCGCCAATAATCGCGCTCGTTAGCGATCTTGCGCCCAATTGGGCTAAGTGCGATGCTATGCAAATGCGCTTGCGGCAAAGCCAGCACCAGCGCCCCAAACACGATCATGATTAAGCCAGACATTTGGCTATTGCGGGCAAGAATATTGAAAAAACCGAGTAACGACAACACGCAAATTGCAATGACGATGCGGTCACGGATGTGTCGGGGATTGGGGTTGAACTGCCCCAGTGCTATCCCGCGCCACCACACAACAAGGGCAATGAGCAAACTGACCAATCCACTCACAAACCCGAGCCGAAAATCGTTATCGGCGAACGCCAGTAATGCCAACATTGCCGACCATAAGCCCACAAAACTGACGCTGATGATGAACATTTGGCTTTGCGGCGCAATGCCGCGCTGCGCCAGCCATTGCCAGCCCAAGGCAATCGCCAACAAGACCCCAATCATCACAAAAAAGCCCGGCCAAAGCCACGCAAGCGGCGTCAAAATGCCGAAAAATGACATCAATAACGCTGCTTCAGCGACGGCAAGATTAAGGGTAAGAAGCGTTGACCGAAGTTGCATGTGAAGCTATCTTAACATCTTTTCGCGTTTTTTTATGCTGATGCCAATTCAATTGGGGTGTTTTTTTCTGATATATACTAATGATCATATAAGGATATACCATCAAATTTTTGTTCGTTATCACGCTGATGGGTATCCCTAAAAAGCTCAGGTTCTAGATAAAAAAGATAAAAGAGGAAGAAAATGTTAGCACCAAAATCCAAATTGTCACGCCGCAAATTTTTGCAAGCTGCCGCCATTACTGGCGGAAGCGCCCTTTTAGCGGCTTGCGCCCCCGCAGCCACCCCAGCGCCTGCCAAACCGGCTGAGCCAGCAAAACCTGCCGCACCCGCCGCACCGGCTGGTGGCAAGGCAACCGAGCTTCGCATGGCTTGGTGGGGCAGCCAAGACCGCCACGACCGCACGATCAAAGTGATTGACTTGTATATGAAGAAAAACCCAAATGTCAAGATCACCTATGAATTTGCTGGTTTTGCCGATCATTTGACCAAGATGACGACCCAAGCCGCTGGCAACCAATTGCCCGATATCATGCAACAAGACTATGCGTGGATTGCGGAATGGGCCGGGCGCGGCCTCATCATCCCGCTCGACAATTTTGCCAGCAGTGGCGCGTTGAATTTCAAAGATGTCAGCGAAGACTTTTTGAAGGGTGGGCGCGTGGGCGGCAAATTGGTCGCCGTTAACCTTGGCTCAAACTCACAATGTTTCTCGTGCGATCAAGGCGATTTCGAAAAAACCGGTTTGGCTTTGCCCAAAGATGATTGGACATGGGATGACTTTGAGAAGACATCTATGACGATCAAGGAAAAAGCCGGCAAGTGGGCGGTGCATGGCTTATATGGCGAACAATTGTGGAAATCGCTGTATTTGTCATTAGGCGAATGGTCTTATGCAACTGATGGCACAGCCATTGGATACAAGGATGATGCGCCTTTCGTCAATTATTTGAAGATGTTGTTGCGACTACAAAAGGCCAATGCCATCCCCAGCCGATCCGAAGATTTGGCGAGCTTTGACGGCAAGAGCGTCGAGCAACAACCCCTCGCCGTTGGCAAAGCCGCGATGGACTCACATTGGAGCAACCAAGTGGTGGCCGTGCAAAAGGCGGCTGGCGATAGCCGCACCATCAAGATGGTTCCGTTGCCGCGCCCAGCCGGTGGCAAATCGTCGAATTACATCAAACCCTCCCAATTCTTCAGCGTCACCCGCGACAGCAAAGCGCCCGAAGAGGCCGCGAAGTTCATTGATTTCTTCACCAACGATATCGAAGCCAATGATATTTTGTTCGCCGAGCGCGGTGTGCCCATCGCCGGCAAAGTGCGCGAAGCGATGATCCCCAAGTTGGGCAAAGCCCAAAAAGAGATGTTTGATTACGTCGCCCGCGTAAGCAAGATCGCCGAACCAATTCGCCCCGCCGATCCTCCCGGCCATGCCGACTTGGTGAAGAACGTATTTAACCCACAAGTGATTGACGCCGTGATGTTTGAAAAAGCCAAACCCGAAGACGCCGCCGCCCTGCTTCGCAAGGAAGTGAACGCGGTATTGGCGAAGAACAAAAAATAATTAACAGGTTATGAGTTATGAGTTATGAATGATGAATGCTCCGATATCTATTCATCATTCATAACTCATCATTCATCATTCATCATTCATAACTCATCAACGATGGCAAGCAGCATTCGCAAAAAAAACTTTAAGCAAAACAATTGGATGGGCTATTTTTTTATTGGCCCTTGGCTGCTAGCCTTTCTAGCATTTACCTTATTGCCGATGGCGGCATCGCTCTATTTTGCATTCAACGACTATTCCAGCCTCGACTCGTTAGACAAAGCACGTTGGATCGGTTTGCAAAATTTTGAGCGCATGTTTTTTAACGACAACAAATATTGGAAATCGGTAGGCGCAACCCTTTATTACGTCATCTTCGCCATTCCCTTAAGATTAACGATGGCCTTGGGGTTGGCGATGTTGTTAAATACCGGGCGCAATGGGGTTAGTTTTTACCGCGCCGCATTTTACGCACCCAGCATTGTGGGCGGCAGCATTGCGGTGGCCGTCATGTGGCGACAAGTATTTGGAACCGAGGGGCTATTCAATGCCGCGATTCGCCTGCTGGGGCTGCCCACGCGCACTTGGCTCGGCGACCCCGATTATGCCATCTGGACGTTGATCGCGCTCGCGGTGTGGCAATTTGGCTCGCCCATGCTCATCTTCTTGGCTGGGCTGAAGCAAATCCCCACCGAATTTTACGAAGCCGCCTCGATTGACGGCGCAAACGGGGTGCGCAAATTTATCAGCATCACCTTGCCGTTGCTTTCGCCCGTCATCTTCTTCAACCTCATCATGCAAATGATCAGTGGCCTCATGGTGTTCACCCAAGCCTTCATTATTACTGGCGGCGCACCGCTCGACACCACCTTGTTCTATGCGCTCTATATTTACCGCCGCGCCTTCGAAAATTTCCAAATGGGTTACGCCTCGGCGATGGCATGGGTTTTATTAATTATCATCGCCGTTTTCGCCACAATCGTGTTCAAAACCTCGAATCAATGGGTCTATTACGAAAGCAAAGAAGAATAAAAAGAAGAATAACATGACTATCAAGCAACGCCGCGAACTCGTCAGCAGCATCATTTATCACCTATTTGTTGGGTTCTTTTGTTTGCTCATGATCTACCCACTTTTGTGGCTATTTTCAAGCTCACTCAAGCCCAGCGCCGAAGTCTTTCGTGATACAACGTCACTCATCCCCAGTCGCCTCTCTTTTGAAAATTACACCAATGGTTGGGCCGGATTTGGCGGCATCACGTTTAGCACGTTTTACCTAAATTCTTTCATCTACACCAGCTTGGCCGTCGTCATCACCGTTTTCTTCTCGGCAATGGTGGCCTATGGCTTCAGCCGTATTCAGTTTACCGGGCGCAAATTTTGGTTTGCCTGCATGATCACCACGCTCATGTTGCCGGTGCAAGTCGTCATCATTCCGCAATACATCATGTTTAGCAATCTAAAATGGCTAAACACCTTGTATCCGCTATTGTTGCCGCGCATCGGTGGGCAGGCATTCTTCATTTTCATGTTTATGCAGTTCATTCGCGGCATCCCCAAAGAACTGGATGAGGCCGCCGAGATTGACGGCTGCGGCAAAATTGGCATCTTCTTCCGCATCATTTTGCCGCTCATCGTGCCGGCGATGGTGACTGCTGCCATTTTCTCGTTTTACTGGACATGGGAAGACTTCCTTTCGCCGCTCATTTACCTCAATTCACCCAAACTATATACGGTATCGTTGGCGCTGCGCTCGTTTGCCGACCCATCTGCCAACACCGACTGGGGCGCAATCTTCGCCATGTCGGCGCTCTCGCTCGTGCCTGTGTTCATCATTTTCATTTTCTTCCAGCGTTATTTGGTGCAAGGCATCAGCACGACAGGGTTGAAAGGTTAACCCACTGAAAATTGGTTATTATGAAAAAACGTTATGCCATTGTCGGCCTCGGTCATCGCTCACAAATGTTCAGCAGCGCGATTCTGGGGCCATACAAAGATACCGCCGAACTAGTCGGCTTGTGCGATGTCAACCAAACGCGCATGGATTATTACAACGGGCAATTTGTGCGCAATTTTGACATTCCGGCTGTGCCAACCTACAAAGCCGAAGATTTTGCCAAAATGCTGCGCGAGCAAAAAGTTGACACCGTCATCGTCACCACCGTAGACCGCACCCACCACGAATATATCATCCCCGCAATGGAAATGGGCTGCGACGTGCTGACCGAAAAGCCGATGACGATTGACGCCGAAAAGTGCCAAGCCATTCTCGATGCACAAAAACGCACCGGCAAAAAACTCACCGTCACCTTCAACTACCGCTATTCGCCCCACGCCTCAAAGGTCAAAGAATTGCTCATGAATGGCGCGATTGGCGATGTGATCTCGGTGCATTTTGAATGGACGCTCGACACCGCGCACGGCGCAGATTATTTCCGCCGCTGGCATCGTGACAAAAACAACAGTGGCGGGCTAATGGTTCACAAATCTACCCATCATTTCGACCTGATCAATTGGTGGCTCGATTCGGAGCCAGAAACCGTGTTCGGCATGGGCCAATTGGCCTTTTATGGTCGCGCCAACGCCGAACAACGCGGGCAAAGCAACACCTATGCGCGTGTGCATGGCACACCCGAAGCCGCCAACGACCCATTTGCCCTGCATTTAGACAAAAAACCACAACTCAAGTCGCTCTATCTGCAAGCCGAGCACGAAGATGGCTACATCCGCGACCAAGGCGTGTTTAGCGATGGCATTACCGCCGAAGACGATATGGCGGTGATGGTGCGCTATAAAAATGGCGCAACGATGACCTATCACCTCACCGCCTATTCGCCATGGGAAGGGCTGCGGGTGATGTTTAACGGCACAGGCGGGCGGCTAGAGTTGAGTTGGGTCGAAAGCGCCTATAACGCCAACGAAAACGACAGCGCCCCCATCGCCGGAGTCGGCGACTACGAATTGATTGACTATTCGACCCACCCCGAAGTCGTTTTGCGCCCGCACTGGCACAAGCCAATGAAAATGAAATTTAACTGGGAGGCAGGCGGGCACGGGGGCGGCGACGCTCGCCTGCTCAACGATTTATTTGGCAGCCCCCCACCCGATCCGCTCAAACGCGCCGCCGGGCATCGAGATGGCGCAATGTCAATCTTGACTGGCATCGCGGCCAATCGCGCTTTTGCCAGCGGCCAGCCCGTGCAAGTAGCCACATTGGTGCAGTTTTAATCACATGGGCTAAAATGGCGGCACAATGACAACCAAATTACGGGCAGCCGTGATCGGAATAGGCGTGGGCTGGAGCCACCTAACCGGTTACCAAGCCTCGCCCATCAGTGATTGTGTCGCCATTTGCGACGCCAATCCGACCATTTTGCAAGAGCGCGGCGAAAAATTTAATATCCCTGCCGCCGCGCGTTTCACCGATTACCGCGAGTTACTCTCTCAGCCAAATATTGACGCCGTCAGCGTATGCGTGCCAAATTTTTTGCACGAGCCGATTGTGATGGCGGCACTACAAGCAGGCAAACATGTGCTATGCGAAAAGCCGTTGGCGACCACCGTCGCCGCTGGGCAGCGCATGATCGCCGCCGCCAAAGCTGCTAACCGCTTGCTGATGGTGTGTTACAACCATCGCTACCGCCCCGATGTGTATTGGCTAAAAGAGCAGGCGCGAGCGGGCACATTTGGGCATATCTACGCCGCCAAAGCCGGTTGGATGCGTGAAGGATGGATTCCGACGCATGGGGCTTGGTTTACTCAAAAAGACAAGGCCGGTGGCGGGGTGTTGATTGATCTTGGCGTTCACGCGCTCGATTTGGCGCTGTGGCTGATGGATTACCCACAACCGATCTCGGTCACCGGCACAGCATTTGCCGAATTTGGCCCGCGTGCGCAAAAACACCGCGCCATTGACCCCGCGCCGGTCAATTTTGATGTCGAAGACATGGGCATGGGTTTTGTGCGTTTCGCCAACGGCAGCGTGTTATCGCTAGAGGCATCGTGGGCGGCGCACCGCGAACCTCAACAAGACGATTATTATGTGCGCCTGTTTGGGCGCGAGGCTGGGGCGAATGTGTTTACACGCAAGTATAGCGAGCACATTGTCGAGCTATACAAACTCGACGAGCAACAACCGCGTCAGCCCATCACCATTACCCCAGACCTCACGGCCTATGAGTCATTGCGGCGCGGTCATCATGCCGTCGTGCATCATTTTGCCGATTGTGTGGTGAATGGCGCAACGCCAGAATCACCCGCCGAACATGGTCTAATTGGCCTGCAAATTGTCGAAGGTATTTATCGGTCGTCACAACTTGGCGGCGAAATTAGAGTCAGTAGTCAGTAGTCAGATAGAAGAATCAAGAGCCAAGAACCAAGAGTCAAGATATAGTCCGATTTCCCGCAAAGACCCCTCGCTGCGCTTCGGGGTGACATGACAATTTATGCAACTTGATTTATTCCAGTTTGATTAAGCGATTGGTATTATATCTTGGCTCTTGATTCTTCTATCTGACTACTGACTACTGACTACTGACTACTCCAAAGCTATGAAAATCAACCAAATTGAACTTTTCCTTTTCGAAATCCCATATGTTACCCCTTTCGAGACCAGTTTCAAACGTGAATACACACATCAGGGCATCATCTCGAAAGTAACCACCGCTGATGGCTTGGTGGGTTGGGGCGAATGTGTGGCGGGCGACACACCGGGCTATTCACCCGAAACCAATGTCACCGCGTGGTATATCATGAAAGAATACCTCATCCCCGATCTGCTCGCCAAGCCCGTCTCAGACCCGCGTGACATTCCCAAGCGTTTCGAGACCCCCAACCGCATCGGCGTGCGTGGGCATGGCATGGCAAAGGCGTGTCTCGAAAGCGCCATTTGGGACCTCGCTGCCCAAGAGGCCAAGTTAAGCCTACGCGATTACATCAGCAAGGTCACAGGGCATCCAGTCAAAGATCGCGTCTCGGTCGGTGTCTCTATCGGCATTCAAGATTCGCCAGAAAAGCTGGTTGAAACCATCGCCGGATACAAAGCCGACGGCTACGGGCGATTTAAGCTCAAGATTAAGCCGGGCCGCGACATCGGCGACACCATCGCCGCCCGCAAGGCGTTCCCAAACGACCTCATCCAAGTAGACGCAAACTCAGCCTATCATCTCGAAGATGCCGCCGAAATTTTCCCTGAGATGGATGATTTGAATTTGCTGCTCATTGAGCAACCGCTTGATTATTACGACATCTACGAGCATCACAAATTGCAGAAAATACTCAAGTCTCCAATTTGTCTCGACGAGTCTATTCACACCGCCCGCGATGCCCGCGCCGCCATCGAGCTGCAATCGTGCCGCATCATCAACATTAAACAAGGCCGCATGGGCGGGCTAACCGAGGCGATCAAAGTGCATGATACATGCATGGAAGCCGGTATGCCGGTCTGGTGCGGCGGCATGTTGGAGACCGGCATCGGGCGGGCGCTTAATTTGGCGCTGGCGGCCCTACCCAACTTCAAACTGCCAAGCGACCTCAGCGCCAGCAACCGCTATTACAACCCAGACATCGTTGACCCGGCCTTCAACCTAAACGACGATAGCACCCTCAGCGTGCCCACCGGCATCGGTTTGGGCGTCCATGTTGTACCGGAACGTCTCAAGGCCGTCACCACCCACAGCGAGGTTTTTCGCCCGTCGTAATTGCCTTCGCCATCTTGAGAACACTGGCATCGCTTAAACAAGCAAAAAACGCCGCCTCCAACAAGTGGAGGCGGCGCTTTTTATGGCTTATTTCCGTAAAATTAGGCAGAAGATTCAGCGGTTTCAGCGGCTGGGGCAGCTTCTTGAATGACCACGCCCAAGGGCGCAACCACGACGGCAATCTTCGGGGTAACTTCGGCTGACAAGCGGACCGTTACCTGATGTGTGCCAACTTCGCGGATGGGTTCACGCAATTCAACTTTGCGCTTATCGAATTCAGCGCCGAGTGCTGCGCTAATCTTTTCTGCGATTTGGGCGGCAGTGATCGAACCATACAACTTGCCTTTCTCGCCGGTCTTAGCGTTGAAATAATAGGTCTTGCTGCCAATCACCTGCGCCATCGCCTCAACTTCGGCGCTCTCGGCGGCACGCTTGAGCACGGCCTTGCTCTTCAGGGCGTCGGCACGCTTGAGTGCGCCTGCGGTCGCCAAAACAGCCATGCCTTGCGGAATCAAATAATTGCGACCATAACCATCGGCAATTGTCTTCACTTCACCTGCATGCCCTAGCTTATATACATCTTGTGTCAGTAGAACTTTCATGCTAAAACGCTATCCTTTTTACTATCTCTCTTAAGATTTGATTTGAGTGTCGCTTTTTATATTCGTCCACGATGAAAATTTTGCTTTTTTTCATATTTGCCGACAAATACACCCAACGCGGCTTATTAGAGTAACGGATATTTCGCACAACAATATGGACCTTGTTCATCAAGATCAATCCTACCCAATACTCAGTAAAGCGGCGCATAATTATAGCAGAAAATTCAAGTAAAACAAATGAGTTTAGACTGAATTAGCTTAAAACCAACATTACAGCGACATTGTTAGTGATGTCAGGGTATAATTAGCACGTTATATCTTTAAAGGTTTAAGTAAGGTCATTAGCTTGTGATTCATCGAGCAACACAAACATCAGAGTATTGGTCCAATTATCAATTCAGTGCAGAAGACACAGAATATGTTTCTAATCTGCTACTCGAATCTGGTTCGTCAAAATCTACGAACGATTTGGCGCTGGGTATTATTCAGCGTCGAGTCGCCGTGGAAAATGCCCGCATCCGTCGAGACATTGACCGGAGCAGCATTTATCAACCCAAAAAACAATTTGCGCGTGGCGAGGAAATCCTTTTCCCAACCATGCGATTTAATTCTGGGCGTGTCATAGACAAACGCCCCGGCGTTACCCCCGAAAATGTGCAATTTGAGGTCATTAAGGTCGAATTTCGAGACGGAACACGCAGCGAATTTGCCAGCAACTACGACAAACCGCATCGCATCAACGATGACAACCTCGTCGCCACGTTGCTCAATCAGCAAGCCGATCTGAAGTCTCCCGACGTCTTATTTGACACCCATGCGGCACGTATGGGTGGGATCATTGATGCAGCGCTGACGCAAAACGACAGCTTTATTCGCATCGGCCAAGATTGGTTCTTGCGGGCAATGATGGCCGATGTCAACACCGGTCATATCAACTTAGCCGAAGCCGTGCTTGAAATGGCTGGGGGCGGCCCGCTGCCCACCCATATCATCCTGCGCGACCTTGGCTTGCCGCAAGAAATTGCGCGTTCGTTGCAAGAAGCCTCACTTAATGGCGTATTGGCGACAGATCCGCGTTTCGACGAAGTGAGTCTGACCGACAAACCCGCTTGGTTCTTGCGTCGGCTTGAGCCAGACCAAGTGCGCGAATTTCCAGCCCAATTGCTAGGCAAAGTCACGACCAGCGCAGATCCAACCTCGCCACTCGATCAATTGATGGTCACGCTCGATGACGAGCTTGATACGTCAGTGTTGAAAAAGCTAGGCCCGCTTGCGCCACAAAATTCGGCGGCTGTGGTGCTCACCGCGCCGCATCGTCGCGCTGGCACATTGGGGCTTGGGCGACGTTTAACCTCGGTTTTCCCAAATACTGACAAGCCTCGCCTTCCGGTTTTTCTACGCGACAAGCTCAATAACAAGCAATTCACGGTTTGGCTCGTCAAAGATGGCAATTACATCTGGGGGCTTGGCGACTGGTATAAAGCCAGCGATTTACCGATCGGTGCAACCATCGAGATTTCGCGCACAGCCGAGCCAAATGTGTTCATCATTGACGGCAAACGCCACAAACCTCGGCGCGATTGGGTGCGCGTAGCCTCGGTGCGCGACCAGCGCCTGCGTTTGGATACGGCGCAACGCGCCACCACCTGTGCCGCCGATGACCTCATGTCGGTTTATGCCGATGATTTGCGCGTTTTTGAAAATGTGCGAGTGGCCCAAACCCGCGACGTCACTCAGATCGTGCGCGAGGTCTTCCCAGAGATTGCGAAGCTCAGCCCGCAAGGCCATGTCCATGCCAGCACCCTTTACTCGGTGGTGAATCTGATCATGCGCACGGCCCCGCGTGATGTCTTTAACGCGCTGTGTAACAACCCGTCATTTATCACCATTGGTGACAATTATTGGCATTTGAGCGACCGCAACTAAGATAAATATACCGCTTATGAAATTCTTTCGTCCTACCGAACAAACCAAATTCCACATTGACTACAATTGGTTCGAAGAAAAAGGCCAAGATGTCAATGTATTGATTCAAAAATACTTGACCGCCGAACAGCTCGATCGTTTGGGAAATTCGCTCAGTAATGCCGCCTACGATTATATTGACGAAGACACAGGCGAAGTGCAACACGTAAACGCGGCGGTCAAACTGATTCGTGACGAATCGGCCAAGGCCCCAGATTTCATCAGCGCCCGCACACCGGTCTTCGAGGCAGCATTTCGCATCTTTTTGGTGAACAACAACAAGCCGCTCACCACGATCGAATTGGCTGCCATGATGGGCCGCCGCTCGGCAGATGTGCTCACTCAGCTAAGCGGTCGGGTTGTGTATAATGGCATTAAGCCTATTATGACAAGTTAGTCGTGCTGGCCCTCATAGCTCAGGTGGATAGAGCGCGGCCCTTCTAATGCCTAGGTCGGGAGTTCGAGTCTCTCTGAGGGCGTTTTGCAGCCTTGGATATTGATTAATATTCAAGGCTGTTTCTTTTCCAAAGAGGCGTGCATAAGTTAAATAAGTTTTCGCCGAAATCACTATTCCTCATTCCCGTGGGGAATGAGGAATAGTGATTTCGGCATTAAACCTTTGCTTATCGTTTAATATTCTCTGCCATTCTTAATCACCCGCTCGACCAAATTGTTGCCAAATTGATAAGCGAGATGGCGATAATCGGGCGCGGCAACGATGAGTATATCGGCCTGTTTGCCGATTTCGAGCGAGCCAACGCGATGCCCAATGCCCAGTGCATGGGCCGCGTTAATAGTGCAGGCGTTCAGCGCTTCGGCGGGGCTGAGCTTCTGATATCGGCACGCAATCGCCATCACCAAAGACGGCGAAAGACACGGGGCCGACCCCGGATTAAGGTCGGTAGACAAGGCCAATGCACAACCGTCGTCAATCATGGCACAGGCGTTGGCAAATTGTTGGCTGCCAAGATGAAACGTCACCGCTGGCAATACCACCGCCACCGTATTCGATTGCGCCAGACGTGCGCGGTCTTCTGGCGTGGTTACCTCTAAATGATCGCACGAAACCGCGCCCAATTCGAGCGCCATTTTCACCCCACCCAACGAGGTAAACTGGTCAACATGAATCTTGGGTGTCATGCCATGCGTTTTGCCCGCCCGCAAAATGCGTTGTGATTGGGCCACGTCGAAGGCGTGATTCTCGCAAAATACATCGCAGGCCAACGGGCCGGCATGGTTTGATTTCGCTTCATGCTCAAACCATAGCGCAGCTTGCGGGATGATGCGCTCAACCACCAAGTCAACATAGCCGCCGGGGTCGCTTTTAAATTCGGGCGGCGTGGTGTGTGCGGCCAACAGGGTGAGCAATATATCGCACGGGTGGGTTTGGGCCAATTGCTCGCTGGCTTGCAACATGGCAAGCTCAGCCGCTAGGCTCAAGCCATAACCCGTTTTGATCTCGCAGGTGGTCACACCATTGCGAAACATCGTGTCGAGACGCGGCTTGGCTTGGGCCACCAGCCCCGCCACACCGGCGGCCCGCGTAGCACGCATGGTGCTGACGATGCCGCCACCCGCCGCTAAAATATCGAGATACGGCACGCCGCGCAATTTCATTTCCCATTCTGCCACCCGATCACCCGCATAAACGAGATGCGTGTGAGGGTCAATAAAGCCCGGCAGCACGGTTTTGCCACTTGCGTCAATGCTGTGCTTGGCGTGGCAAACGGCGCGAATGTCGTCGCTTGGGCCAAGCGCCACAATCTGCCCGTCGCTAACCGCAATGGCGGCATTTGCCAGCGCTCCAACCTCGCGCATGGCTGCGCCGCGTTTGCTGCTTGGGCTGGCACAAGTTACCAATTGCGCCGCAGAATGAATGAGAAGATCACAGTCCATATATAAATGAAACATCGGAGATTAAAAAACTCCAATGTTTTTAGTTTAGCTTAGGACTTACACGAAAGTTTGATTTTCACCACAAAGCGCACAAAGAACTCGAAGGTTTGCATTGGTAAACCTTTCTTTTCTTTGTGAACTTTGTGTTCTTTGCGGTGAAATATTTTTAATACGCGTAAGTCCTAAGCTTTATTGATTCACACGCTATTGTTTAACAATCGCGTGCATATAAGGCAAATGCTCGTAAAAATGCCCGCCACTATTGCCCCATAGCCAATAAATGACTGGATCGGTTTTGTTTGAATTAGGTTGGTAATGCTGATATGGCTGCAAAACCGCCGATGCGGGCAACGACAATAGCAAACGCATAAATTCGGTATAACAGCGATGAAGTTGCCAACGCGCATCATAAAAACTGCGATGTTTTTCACGCTGGAAAATAACATCGTTGACGACATCGAAGCCTTGCGCATACTGCGCCTCAGTCACGCCCATGCCATCCACTTTGGGGTGTTTGTTCAGCACCCAAATCATGCTGCGCAGCCAAGGCACAAGATGCAGCACGTGATCTTTGACCGCCCAACCCGCCGCGTCTTTTAGATCGGTGGCTTGGCTTTCACTGAGCGTATCGAGAAACTCGTTTAACACAGCGTAGGCGGTGCGAGTGCGCCACAGCAGCGCGTTGCGGTTGAGGGCACTGTCAGGGGGTGGGTTTTCGCCTTCAACAATGGCGGCTGGCAAAGCCAGTTCGCCGCCCGTCTCGCCGTAAAAGACAACCCATGTGGCAAAATCGTCGCTAAAGTTTTCGAAGCGATGTTCGACCCCCGCCGGAACAAACAGCACATCGCCGACATCAAACGCGGTGCGTTCACCGCCGCAACAAAATGTGCCTTGCCCGCGATAAATGACATAAAGCTCGTCTTGATTGTGCGGCTGTTGCGGGTCTGTGCCTTGCGGCGCATACATTTCAACAATCAATGTGCCACGTCGCCCTACTTCGGCATCGTGGCGGCCATTGGGCAGTGGCAACAATGCAAGCGCTTCTTGTGGTGTAATTCTTGTTTTCATAACAAAGATTTCCCCATTTGAACAAAATGGTGATCAAACGTAAATGCCATGTCTAAATCTAAATTTCTCATCACGGCATAGGAAGTGCAATCTGTAAATGACCATTGCTTGTCTTGATTAAAGCGAGCAAAAATCTCCCAGCCTTGCTCGCTAATCTCCGGCGTGACCCATTGCGTTATCAAAAGCTGTGCTGAGGCTAAGTGCTTTAGCTGTTGCCTAAATTTAATGACTTGTGAGTAATTTGTATTCATCAGCAACAACGTATAAGTTTCATCAAGCACATCGCTACTCGTAATCAATTGCCAGCGTTTTTGAATGATTAACTTCAGCTTTTCAACCGCATCTTCATGATATTTATCTCCACTATCCAGCAACGCGACCCAAGCGCTGGTATCAACAAAAACTTTTCTCATGTTTTGGAATATAAAATCTGATCATGATGAATAGATGGGTCAACAAATTTTCCTTTGGGTGCATTTTCTGCCAAACTTAATAAACCACCCCAAACAGAAACTTCTTCATTAGGCACTTGCTCGTGCTCAGAAGTCATCGCTGAAATTTCAAGTGGTAAGCTTTTAATCAAAGACTCTATAAGTTTGATCTTTTCCAAAAGCGGCAAATGCATCGCTTGTTTTGTAACTTCTTCTAACTGAAAAGCAGGCATCATCATAATGAGAACCCTCCTTCACTTCATCATCGGCACATTCACCCCATTGGCGCGGGCAAACGTAATCGCTTCGTCGTAACCGGCATCCACATGACGCACCACGCCCATGCCCGGGTCGCTGGTGAGCACGCGCTCAAGCCGCCGCGCGGCGTCGGGTGTGCCATCGGCCACAATCACTTGCCCGGCGTGGATGCTGTAGCCGATGCCGACGCCGCCGCCGTGATGCAGGCTGACCCATGTCGCGCCATTCACGGCATTCACCATCGCGTTAAGCAAAGGCCAATCGGCAATGGCATCGCTGCCGTCTTTCATGGCTTCGGTTTCGCGGTTGGGCGAGGCCACGCTGCCGCTGTCTAAATGATCGCGCCCAATGACGATGGGGGCCTTGAGTTCGCCACGCGCCACCATGTCGTTAAACAGCAAACCAGCCTTGGCGCGTTCGCCATATCCCAACCAACAAATACGCGCTGGCAAGCCCTGAAACGCCACTTGCTCGCCCGCCATCGTCAGCCAACGCTGCAAATGCGCATTTTCGGGGAACAAATCGGCAATGGCGCGATCGGTCTTGTAAATATCTTCGGGGTCGCCGCTGAGCGCCACCCAACGGAACGGGCCTTTGCCCTCGCAAAACAGCGGGCGAATATAGGCCGGAACGAAGCCCGGGTAATTGAAGGCATCGGTTACGCCAAAGTCGAAGGCGCGTTGGCGCAAATTGTTGCCATAATCAAACACCACGCTGCCGCGTCGCTGAAATTCGAGCATGGCCTGCACGTGGGTTGCCATAGATTGCATGGCACGATGCTTGTATTCGTCGGGGCGATCACGCCGCAATTCGGCGGCCTCGCTCACCGACAAACCGGTCGGAATATAGCCCACCATCACGTCGTGGGCGCTGGTTTGGTCGGTGACGACATCGGGCAAAACGCCGTAATTGAGCAAACGCGGCAATACTTCGGCGGCATTGCCGATCAGCCCGATACTCTTGGGCTGGCCTTTGGCTTTGGCCTCGTCGGCCCATGTCATCGCTTCTTCGAGATTGTCGGTTGCCACATCCAATTGCCGCAGCTTGAGCCGCCGCTCGACGCGCCAAGGATCAACATCTACCAACACGCCGACGCCTTCGTTAAACGTGATGGCCTGCGCCTGCGCACCGCCCATTTCACCCAAACCCGCCGTCAGCACCAAACGCCCTTTCAAGCTGCCCCAGCCATGCTTGCGGGCCAATGCGCCAAAACTCTCGTATGTGCCTTGTAAAATGCCTTGTGTGCCGATGTAAATCCAGCTTCCAGCGGTCATTTGCCCATACATCATCAAGCCTTCGCGCTCCCATTTGTCAAAATTTTCTTGGGTGGCCCATTTCGGCACAATGTTGCTATTGGCGAGCAAAACGCGCGGTGCATCGGTGTGGGTGCGAAAAACAGCGACGGGTTTGCCACTTTGCACCAGCAGCGTTTCGTCGGGTTCGAGCTTACGCAACGAGGCCAAAATAGCGTCATAACTCTCCCAATTACGGGCAGCCCGCCCGCGTCCGCCATACACAATTAAATTGTCGGGGTCAAAAGCAACGTCGGGGTCGAGATTGTTTTGAATCATCCGATAGGCGGCTTCGATCTGCCAATTTTTGCAGTTTAATTGGGGGCCACGTGGGGCGTGAATAATGCGTTTCATAAAGTTTTGCTGATATTTTATCTGGCTTTGTGGCCCACCCACGCGACCACTGCCGTCAGCGCCGCCCCCCACAACAAATCAAACAGCAACATTGGCACAGCCCAGCGCTGTAAAGTTGCCATGTTGGTAAATTCGTATGTGCCATAGGCCAACAGGCCCAAGAACGCGCCACGCCCCAGCGCTTGTGCCGAATTTTGGGCGGGCTGCACGGCAAAGAACGAAACGCCAGCCAGATACAGCACATAAAACACGCCGACCGCCCACAGCCGAGGCGATGGTGTCAGCCAATCACCCAAATATTGGCCGAATAACGGCAAAATGAGTAGGTTGATAGCGATGAGGTCAAGCACCAGCATGACAGCCGCCATGAGCAATAAGGATCGGAAGGAAGAGAAATGGGATGTTTTCATATGACACTTGCGTTCTTTATTGTAAGGGGTGAAGCTGTGAATTTATGTGAACTTTTCGCCTCAGTTTTCAGCTATCGTCATTGACATTCAGCAAAGACAACTGGCTAAACACAAATCAAGGACGATTAAGATGAAAAACACATTCCCCAAATCACTTACTTTGACCGCAACAGCGGCGCTCGCCGCCATCCAGCTTGGGTTTGCGCCAGCCGCAACGGCGCGGCCCGATGCCCCCAACGCCGAGGCGCATTTTGTGCATCGGGCCACAGCCGCCAATATTGCCCCCGGCGGATTGGACAACCACATTACTCGCCTAGATCATCCGGCGCTGAATGGCAATCGCAGTGCAACGATCTTTATCACAGCCAATTACAATCCATCTGACCAAGGATTTGTGTATAACAATCACCCAGTCGGGGCGTATTATTTTGCTGGGCATTGGCATATTTTCAATCAAGACCTTGCCCCCATGCCGACGAATGCGGCCTTTAATGTGTTTGTGCCAAACAACAGCTTTGTGCATATCGCATCGGCAACGAACCGATCAGGCCATATTACCTTTTTGGGCACAAGTTTGCCAGCCAGTGCCGAGCGGCGCGTGTTTGTCAGCCAAAATTGGTCTGAGCATTTTATCTATAACGCTAATGCGATCGGGGTGTATTTTGCGGGCAGCGAATGGGCCATCTTCAACCAAGACTTTGCCCGCCCGATGCCCAATCAGGCCGCGTTCAATGTCACCAGCTATTTGCCCGGGACGCTGGGCGTGTTTCGGCACAGCAGCAACGACAGCAATCGCGCTGGCAATTACACGTTGCTAGACCACCCTCAGCTTAATAATAACCCTCATGCTTTAATCCAAATCACCCAACATTGGGAGACGAGGTATCACAATAAGGAATTGGGTGTTTATTACAACGGCACGAACTGGGCAATTTTTAATCAAGATGGGAGTGACATGCCAGCCGGTCTCTTTTTTAATGTGCTGATCAGCGCCAACACAACAGACCCGACCCCCATCCCGACGGCTACCGCTACGCCAACAGCCACGCCCATGCCACCCACCGCAACCAATACACCAGCCGCGCCGACAGCCACCCCCTTGCCGCTAACGCCGACCCACACGCCCGCCGCGCCAACTGCAACCACAACCTCGATTACGCCTGCCGCCACCAGCACCCCAATGCCCCCACCTTCTGGCACAATTCCCTTTACAGTCAATGCGCGGGTTTACTTGCCCGCCGCCTTTTGCGGGGCCGCAATTGGCAACACGCAATGCCCAACACGCTAAGATGAGCTTTGTCACTGGCTAGGTGGACGCCGTTGAGTTAAATTACTCAGCGGCGTCCACTCACGCCTGAGCAAGCCATACACCCAAGAATCTGACACGTCGCCATCAACGATGCAATTTTCACGCCGCGTGCCTTCACGCAAAAAACCAAGTTTTGTCAGCACCCTATCCGATGCGGCATTACGTGTATCGGCCTCAGATTCCACACGATTCAAGTCTAGCGTGTTAAATGCCCACTGTAACAATACATCAGCCGCCTCAGTCGCATAACCATGTCCCCATGCTGGCTCATCCAAGCAATAACCTAACATCGCGCTGCGATAATCTGGGTTCCAATTCAACAAACTGAACCAGCCAATAAAAGCACCGTCAATTCTTTTGGCAATAACAAGCCGCACGCCGCTCCCTTCTTCTGCCATCTGCCGACAACGCACGATAAAACGATCAGCCCGCGAACGCTCGCGCCATGGCGGGGCATCCCAATATCGCAATACACGGGGGTTGCTCAATAAGGCAAAAATGAGGTCTGTGTCAGATTCTGTAAATGGACGTAACTGCAAACGCGGGGTATAAAGTGTTGGTGTGGTTAATGACATACCGATGCAGTGTAATGCAATCTGGGTCATGCGAGTCAGTCGCTCAGTTTGATCACTTAACGCGGCTTATAGCGCGATGTGATTAATGAGAGATATACCTTGTTCGTATTCTGTCGGGGTTCGCCATTATCAGGGGCGGCGACAGTAGGCGTCGCGGTGGGCATTGGCGTAGCAGTCGCGGCTGGGGTGGGCGATACGGCTGGCGTGGCGGTGGCAACTGGATTATTTTCTACCTTTAAGCAGCCGCCTTCCGCCGTGTTTGTCTCGGCCATGCGTTGGGCAAATGAGCGGATGTTGTTAATGATGGCCGGATCACCCGATGCGTCTGCAAAACTCAGCATCACCTTCGACATGCCGCCGCGTTTGTCGCAATAGCTCATCAACGTGCCATCCATTGCCCCCGGCGTGCCGTTATAACAAGTGTTTTCGCCTGACCAACAGGTGTCATACCACTGGCTGGCTTGATTGGCGCGTTTGGTGCAGTGCGAGTGACGGCTGCCAAAAACGTGGCCTAGCTCGTGTGCCGTCGCCACCAAATCCCAATTGTCGTCTGAGCGTTTGGTCGAAAACTGCCCATTCATATTGCCCACCACCGCAAAATCAAACGCATCTTTGGCGCTGTAGTTATACCAACACGCCGATTCGATATAGGCCGCACCGCCGCCCAATTTTTTGCCCGACAACAAAATAACGGCAGCGCGTTGGCGGGTGCTTTCGTTGGTGCTCCAATATTTTCGCAGTTCAGCCAACGCCGGATGGGTGGTCGTGGCGGTCCAAGGGTCGTTTGGCGTGGTCGCAATCCGCAAAAATGATACCCGAACGCGCAAATTGGTATCGCGCTGATAAATATCGTTCACGGTGTTCATCAGCCGGTAAACGTAGTTTTCGACGGCCTGCTGTGTGCCGCCAAAGGCCACAAAGCCTTCGTAATCCACCTCGACCGCCAAATCGGCGACCAAAGTCTTGTCAGCCAATTGCTCATCTTGCGCGGCGGGCAAAGCCAAACGGGCGGCTTCACTTTTGGCGCTAAAGCGTTGCGGAGCCGCAACTTCATCCGGCAAGAGCGTTTCGGCAGCAGCAATGTCTATTGGGTTCGCGGCAATAGACGACACGTTAAATTTTGAAGGGGATGCAAATTGTGTCGCAGTTGCCGCACTCGAATCCGAGTAAATGATGGACAAGGTTGCCGCGCAAATGGTGGCCGCAAATGCACCGACAATACATAGCCAAGCTGACGTTCGAATTTTTTGCATGCAATTAATCCCCTTTTGCTGTTTAAAAAACTGGTTTATTTTACGACCAACGATGTATTTAGACCTACGACTTTAGCCCTAAACCGGATTGCGTAGATTGTAGTGATCATTATCTAGCAAAATAGGAGGTTAAGTATCTTCAAATCTATCTTTGTAACTCCTTGCACCTAAGTCTAAGCATGTCCGCATCAACGATAAGACCTTTCGACGATTTGCTGATGCGCCGAAAGTGGCAATTGCATTGCACAGATGGCAATAATGAGATTATGAGTAGCGTTTGTTAACGCCGCTTAGAATTTACGCAGGCTTTTAGAATGCAATTTTTAAGCTTTTCAGCCCACGAAATCGGTAAATCTCTGACCACTGCGGCTGCTCCAGCAAGCGCACGCTGGGCATGTGCGCCAGCACCGCGCCAAACGCCAACTCGGCCTCCATGCGGGCCGTATTTGCGCCGATGCAATGATGCAACCCATAACCAAAGGTAAGCTGCGGGTTTTTGACGCGGGTGATGTCAAATTTTTCGGGGTGCGCATACACTTTAGGGTCGCGGTTACCCGCCGCAAATAAAAACACCAGCACCTCTTTCGCCTTGATGGGCTGCCCCAACAACTCAAAATCTACTTTGGCCTGGCGAAAAGTGTATTGCATGGGGCCGTCGAAACGCATGACCTCCTCGATAAATTGCGGCATGAGGGCCGGATTTTGCCGCAACAGCGCCCATTGGTCGGGGAAACGCAGCAAGTTATACAGACCATTGCCGAGCAAATTGCTGGTGGTTTCGTGTCCGGCAAACAAGAAAAAGATGCAATTGGCATAAAGTTCATCGGCGCTCAGCACATCGCCATCTTCTTCAGCCCGCATCAAAATCGAGATCAAGTCATCACCCGGCTGCCCGCGCCGCTCGGCCAACAATACGCGAAAATAGTCGGTAAGCGAGTCGAAGGCGCGTTTGGCCTTCAGCGCTTTTTCAATGGGCGGCTGGGCGTTGCCGATAAAGTGCGCCATATCGTCGAGCCAGCCCATGAACAAGCCAAAATCTTTGGCTGGCACACCGAGCATGGCGCACACCACATATAACGGCAACTGATAGGCAAATTCGCGGAAAAAGTCGCATTCGCGCTTCGCCAAAATCGGCTGCAACAGATCATCTACCAGCCGCTGCACGGTGGGGCGAAAATGGGCCAGCACCTGCGGCGTAAATCCGGCCTGCAACAATTTGCGAATACGCACGTGTTTTGGCGGGTCAATAAACGCCAGCCAACGCCCCAAATATTCGGAAAGCTGCATCAATTCGCGGTGATATTCGGGCGGGTAATAGCTCACCATGCTGCCCGACTTTTCGGTCGTCAGCCGTTCGTCACGCATCACACTGGTGATATCGGCGTGATGCCACAGCACCCACGACCCGCCAAAAAATTCGGGCATCCAGCGAATGCGTTGCTCATTGTTAAACAAACTGTGATACCAGTCGTAGGGGTTTTGGATAAAGGCGCTGTTGATCATGCTATTTACTGATGTTACGCTAGACTCAGATTTTTTACCACAAAGCGCACAAAGCACGCAAAGATTTATATTCGAAAACCTTCTTTTCTTGGTGTCCTTTGTGCCCTTCGTGGTGAAATATTTATCTTAATTTCAACCCCTCCCCTATGACCATTCTATCAAACAGGGCCTCAGATTACTGAAGCGACTTCGGCAGATTTTTGAGCGCGTCATCAAGGCTTTGACGACCATAATAAACGCCTTCGAGTTCCTTGTTAATCAGCGTTTCGGTGTCGGGCCAATTGACGGCAACCGGCGCATAGCGCAATTTGGGGATATTCTCAAGCCATACTTGGCTATTGGCAGGCTTTGCGCCGGGTGTGATGAACGATCTCGACATCGCCACCGACTTGAGCGACGGCACGCTACGTCCAATCTCGGCCAAAATCGTCTGGCCTTGCGGGCCAACCAAGGTTTCGATTAAGGCCCACGCTGCAGGTTTATTCTTGCTGTTGGCAGCCATACACACAGCTTCGGAATGCAAGATCGCGGTGGGGGTAGTGTAACGTGGCAAGGGCGCAACATCCCAATCAAACTTGCTGCCAATGCTATCCCGGAAGGTCGGCGTGACACGCCGGCTGTCCATAAACATGGCCAGCCGCCCGTTGATAAAGCGTGTGGTCGGGTCTTCGGCTTTGTCATCTACCGCAGTCGGGGCCACGCCGAGCGTGGTTTGCAACTCGACCCATTTTTGAATGGCAGCACGTGCAGCAGGCGTGTCGAGTGCGAGAGCGCTGGGTTTGTCGGGGTTATCTACCAACTCGCCGCCATTCGACCAAATATAAGGCGCGGCGCGAAAGAGCGACACTTCGCCGCCAAAGCCAAACACACGCTGTCCGTCTACCTTCAAATTGCTAAAGCGTTGGGCGGTGCGCACCATGTCATCCCATGTCCAATCCTTGCTTGGCTCGGCAGCGCCGATGCTGGCAAAAAGCGATTTGTTGTAGTAAATCACCGAGCTAGAAATATTGACCGGCAAGCAAGTCAATTTACCATTCCAGCGTAGCGGCTTGAGCGCAGGCTCATAAAAATCGCTCTCTTGAATGACGCGGCTCCGCGCAATATGATCGCCCAACGGCTCAAGCTGATTTTTAGCCGCATACGGCGCATAACGTTGGTAATTTAAAAAGAAGATATCGGCGGGGCTACCGGCAGCAAAGTCGGCAGCCAGCCGCTTGCGATAATCGCTGCCATTCGGCACATTAATCAGCTCAACCTCGGCAGTCGGATGTGTTTTTTTAAAAGCCGCCACAATATCGGTATAGGCTTTGTTTTCAATCGGGTCAGCCGAAACATAAAGGCTCACTTTGCCACCGATCGCATCGGCGGCGGGTTGGGGTTTGGCCGTAGGGGTTGGGGTTGCACACGCACTCAGCAAGGCAATCGCAATGCTAACGCTCTGCAAGTAATTTATTTTTTTGTTCATCTTGACACACCACTTAAAATACACAACAACTGACCTTGTTCGACCCAAACCCGCGCATTGCTGCCCAGCATGACATTGCTGATGCCTTGTGCCGGGCCAAAAAAGAGTGTTTCATCGTGTAAGGGATATTCTAACCCGTCCGTGCGAATGCCATATACATGCCCGCCAATCGGCAGCAACGACACCGTATCGCCAGCGCAGCCGCTCATCTCGGCGGGCATGGTAGGGGTGACGCAGGTAATTTGCTCGTGGCCCGCCACCATTCGCACCGGAATGGCAGCAAGGGCGGGCAATAACATCAGCATCATATTGGCAAGGGTTTGATCGGTGCGACCTCCCAATGCACCCAAAATCACCATTTCGCGGCAAGGCGGCAGCGGCGGCAGCACCACAGGCGATTGATCGTAATGCGGCAAGGGCGCACCCGCTGCCAGCAACAAGGCCAATTCGAGGTCGGTTTCGTTTTTGGTGTTTGGAAAACGGATCAAGGGCGTGGCAAGGCGTTCGAGCGCCGCAATCTCATTCACCGACAACGAATCAAAATCCCCCACCACAGCATCGGGGCGCAAGGCGTGGGCAAGCGCAACCCTCGCCCCACCATCAGCGCAAATGAGGCAATCGTCACGGCGCAGCCAATGCAAAATTTCAGGCAAGGTAGGGGGTACGCCATTGGCAAGAATGACATAACGTGTGGGTTGCACCGAAGTTGACATGGCTCAATGATAATGGCTCAATGATAATAGAGGCAGTTTAGACGAAACCGTCTTAACCGCCTAACAGAGGTAACAACGATGTCGTTATTAGTGATTTTTCATCGCACGAAAAGCGTGGCAATGGGGTTGAGTATGTGCCTATTGGCGGCGTGTGGGGCAGCGACGCCCTCGCCAACGCCGCCACGCCAAACTGTGCCCATTGTGACGCCAGTCCCAGTGGCGACCGCCAGTGTGCCATTGCCGCCGCTCGATGTGCGGCAAGTGTCGCGGGGCAATCAATTGTATGCACTCCACTGCGCCACCTGTCACGGGGCGCAATTGCAAGGGCAGCCCAACTGGGCTACCCCGACCGTAAATGTGGTTTTGGCCCCGCCGCTCAACGATGCAGGTCATGCGTGGGATCACAGCGATGCTGAATTACGGCGTTCTATTTTGCGCGGCAGTGTTGGCAAAGATGCCGCCGGAAACCAATTTATGCCCGCCTTTGTGGATAAATTGAGGATGGATGAAGTTGAGGCGCTGCTTGTGTTCATGAAATCAACATGGAACACCCAACACCGCGTGCGCCAACTGATGCTATCGCAGCCGCGTTAGTGTTTCGAGCCGGGTTTGCGGCTAGGCGAAACCACGTTCAAGGCTCGTTCAACAGCCAAGTCTAAACCTGTTGCATATTTTTCTACTTTGGCGGCTGCTGCGCGACTCTTAATCGCATTATTCACATTTTCAAATTGTGTTTCGATGTCGCGTAACAAGTCTAGGTTGATCTTTGCTAGGTCTACACGTGCTTTGGTCAAGCCGTCTATCTCGGCCTTAATCAAATATTCTTGAGCAAGCTCAAAATTTCCAGCGACATATTGCTTTGCAGCTTGCTCCGCGTGATGCCCAAAGCCTTGCAAAATTCTGGGTAGGCGAATGGGTGGCGGCAGGTTGGCAACTTCGGAAAGCAACTGAGATAGGGTCTCAATACGTTGCGAAAATTGCGTTGTTGGCATCACCGTTGCGGGAAATTTAATGTAGCTAGGAAAATAACTGACCAACGCGCTAAATTCTTGATTTAGCGCGGCCATTTTCTCTGCTGCCACAGTGCTCAAGTTTGGTTCAACCGCAGTTGTATATAACTCGCGGGCAGCGATCAAAAAGCCCAAGGTATCTTGCCATTCTTCGGCATTCGTCACTTTGCCATTGAGCACAGCCTCGTCGTATTCGCCAGCACTGCTATCTAACACATCACGCACCACTGCCGCATGTAAAGCAAAATCCTGTGCATCGCCATTAAGCAACAACGCATAGCTTTCATCTAATACGCTTATTACCGCTTTATAATTTTTTTCTACTGTCGAAGTCGAAACATTTTTGTTCAGCGATTTGCCATAGCTTGTGATCTTATCTTGCAATGGCATAACAGCATCGGGATTTTTATTTTTCAGCGGTGTTCGCACCGCATACATCAGTTCTTCAAGCAAATGCTCGCTGCTATGCGTTGCGGCATCGTCAAATAATTTGAGCTTCCAAAGGCTATAGCTGGCATGTAAATGCCCACGCATTTTGACAATAGCCGCCAATTGTGCAACTTGCTCAGCATCATTTACCTTGCGGGTCGAGGTCGGCGGCGCAGCAGCCTGTGCCGATGGCGGGTTGCCAAACGGGGCAGGTTTGTGGTTGCTTCGCGTCGGTTGACACGCGCTCAACGCCAAAGACAAAACAGCAATACAACAAAGGGAAATGTGATGACAGGACATTTATTTAGAATATTAAAAGGTAATGCCCTGTTTTCACAAGCGTAATTTGACCTACTGCCTATCTCACCAGTTATAAATCAATGTCTAGCCCAATATATTGTCTTATATCTCTAGGTCAGCCCATAAAGTATCTTGCTTTATATTGGGAGTATCCAGATACGATTCGATCTATTCTCTTAAATAACTAACGTTACGCAAGGCTCAAACTTTTTACCACAAAGTGCACAAAGAACTCAAAGATTTGTATCCGAAAGCCCTCTTTTCTTTGTGTCCTTCGTGCACTTCGTGGTGAAATACTTGCCGTGTGCGTAAGGTGAGTTAAATAATTTGGGGCCAAAATCTTTTTTAAAAGCAAGCCACCAAGCCAGCCTTAAACCCTTTTTCAAACGCACCGACGCGCTGCTGCGGCGAGCCATGCGCCCCACGCGCATACCAAGGCACATGCGCCGGATCGCCGATCTTGTAAAGCAGTTCAGCCGCCTCGCCCGAATCGCCCGGCTCTAGCAGCCCCCGCAAATTGGCATCACGGGCATACGCACCGGCAAAACAATCGGCCTGTAGTTCGGTCTCGATGGTGTAACGAGATTGGCGAAAAATATCACGCAGACCTTGCACAGCATGTCCCCATTCATGCGCGATGATGATGGCCGAGGCAAAATCGCCCACCCGATCAAATTCGCGGGCCAACAAATTGGTATCGTAATAAATGCCATGCGTCAATTGACAATAAAACGCATTGTTAAGACTTGCCAAGCCACAACCGGTGCGAATGCGTTGGGCATAGCTCTGAATTCGGGTCGGCGATTGATAACGCCAACCGCGTGCCGCAAATTCGCGTTGCCAAAATCGGTCAATATCTTGCGCAATGTCTTCGACCAGCTTATCACTATCCCAATAATGTGTGCTGGCTGCCTTGCCTTTCACCACCTGCACAAATGTGCCATCGCCGCTAACTCGCACATCAACAGCATTCCAACGCGCCGGTATCACCTTGCTATTTTGATTGGCGATCTTGCCCGCCAGCCCCGCGCAACGGCTGAGCGAAATAACGCCAGCGCTCAACCAGCGCCCATCTGCGTTCACTTGGCACGTGGCCGAAGCCGCAATCGCAGCCGCCACCTCTGCCCCGACAGATTGCGGTTGCGTCGGCGTTGGCGCGTGGCTCAGCATCACCCACCCAGTCATCACAAGCGAAAAAATTCCAGCGGTAATCAATAAAAATAGTGCTTTCATGGCTTTGTAACAAGCATTACGTCCATTTGCAATGTTTAGATCACTTGATGCCAAATTAATTTACAGCCAAAATAGGGCGTTTTGGCGCTTCACGAATTTTTCCATCTTTTGGATGAGTGCAAATAAATACAATTGTGTTATCTTCTTATGTATAATTAAACCAGTCAATTTATGCAAATATTGACTGAGTGCCTATCTAGTTCTATATCTTTTGGAGTAGCTTGGCATGATACTGAGTGACCCTTTTGTCGAAAAACCTAAGCCTATGATCATGGTCGTTGAAGATAATCCCATCAATCAAAAGCTAACTGTCGTCCAGCTTAGCCGAATGGGGTATTCCGTCCATGCGGTCGCCAATGGCAAAGCGGCAGTTGAGGCATTTCTAAAAAATCCCAACGCTTATGGCTTGGTATTAATGGATTGCTATTTGCCCCTACTCGACGGTTTCACCGCAGCCAGCGAAATACGCAAGTTTGAACATTCAAGAGGGCGCTCGCCAGTGCCAATTATTGCCGTCACCGCCAGCCCAGACCCCAGCGACCAACAAGAATCGTTACAATCGGGCATGGATGACTATATTTGCAAGCCAGTCGGACAAAAACAACTACGCACAACCATAGAGCGGTGGCTATCACCGCAGGTGGGATAGTCAGTTCATTTTCTCCTTCTTCTTCAGCGCAACGGGCAGATCGTCAACGATCTGCCCGTTGCGCGTTGGTTGCTGCGATGCAAAAGACCTACACACTCAAAGCTCTTACAATCGCTTAATCAAAGCGGACGAGGTTGTAGGGGTAAGGCATTCGCCAAGGCATCGCCCTCAAGCGTAAATCGCTCAATGGGTGACGGCGAATGCCTTACCCAATGCGCAAGCCAAGTAACGCCACAGCAAGGTTGGGCAAGGCATTTGCGGCTTTAATCGGTTGACGATGTGTGAAATGCAAATGCCTTGCCCCTACATCAAAATTCCTTCTTGACCGTGAGGTTGGTATTACACCAGCTTCCGAGTCAAGATGGAATAAATCAAGCACATAAATTGTCACGTCACCCCGAAGCGCAGCGAGGGGCCTTTGCCGAAAATCGGCCCGATGATTAAATTTCCGCAAAGATTCCTCCTCGTAGTTTACCCTGAGCTTGTTAAAGGGTCGGAATGACCCGCAAAATATATACGATCAAAATCCACTTTGATCGTGCGGTTGGTATTAGAGGTTAACTCATTTGCTTTTGCGAGAAATTCTTCAGAGGCAACAAGAAATCGCCTGGGTTTTTAATTTATCTGTCTATTAGACAAACACATAGACAAACACAACGCCCAACGCAAACACGATGCAAGAATCCATCGGAGGCCGTATGGACATCGTCGGGTGAATGTAAGAAGATTATCATGCGTTTGTCATGCAAATTGAACGCTCATTTGCTACGATTTGAACATACAAACAGCGCCGACACGCCTCAATGTGTTGCGCATGATTTACAAGGAGTCTCAATGGAACAAAATACATCGCGTAATTCATTTTGGGCCGCAGTGATGTTGGTCTTGATGTTGGCACTGGCATCAGGGGTATCGGCAAATAAGGCCGCACAAAATGAGGGCAATGGGGTGACAACCACCGTTTATACTGCCCCACAACTATAAGTTTAGGTTGGTCAAGATGGTCATGATCAACCCAATTCTGTTCGAGTCATGACCCTACTTGCCCTTGCAATTGTTATTACCTCGGCCTTTACCCACGCGAGCTGGAATTACCTCGCCAAACGGGTCAATGGCGGCACAGCTTTTACTGTGCTCATCTCGGCATTGGCGGCTTTGTTTTATGCGCCTGTCATGCTGTATGTCGTTTTCACCCAGCGCCCCACCCTCGGCTGGGTTGAATTAGGCTTGCTGTGCGGCAGCGTCGTCTTACAATATCTGTATTTCAACGCCCTCAACCGCGCCTATAGCACTGGCGATATGTCGCTGGTTTACCCAATTGCGCGTGGCTCTGGGCCAATGTTTTCGCTCATTGTCGCCATTAGCGTGCTAGGCGAGCGTCCCAGTTGGCTCGCCATCGGCGGCGCAATGTTGATCGGCAGCGGGGTGCTCATTTTGACCCGCGCCGCTGCCCGCGGCGCATCGCATCACGCCGGAGCCAATCGCAAGGCCATTGGCTATGCGCTCATGGTCGGGGTATGCATCATGTCCTATACCATCTGGGACAAAGTGTCAGTTAGCCGTTACGCCATTCCGCCTATTTTGGTGAATTGGTTTGTGCATTTCGGCCTCATCTGGCTATTTTTGCCCTACACCGTGCGAAACTGGCCCACCGTAAAAGCGACATGGCGGCAATTTAAGCGCGAGGCCGTTATCGTGGCCTTGCTATATCCGCTGGCCTATTTGTTGGTTTTAACGGCCATGGTATTTACGCCCGTTAGCTACATTGCCCCAGCGCGTGAACTCAGCATCTTGGTCGGCTCGTTGATGGGCATGCGTCTGCTCGGCGAGGGCTTCACGCGGATGCGCATGGTTGGCGCATTGGTGATGACATGCGGCGTGCTGGCACTGGCGCTGGGCTAATAGGGTCTTGTGTAAGTATAACGCGGCAATTGATCCGGCGCGGCATCGTCGAAAGTGAATGTCGCAATGCCACAATTCGCGGGATAATAACCAGGCAAAATGCTGGCCAAATGCGATTTTGACTGTTGCAGCGCGGGCAAGCCATGCGCCCAAATGGTGGCAAACACCACAATATCGCCATGCGTCACCCCAATGACCTCTTGGCCGCGATGTCGCTGACGCACCTGCCCAAAGAAAGTTTGAATACGCGCCACCAAATCGGCTGGCTGTTCATATTCGGCAGATGTGCCGGTATACAAATCCCAATTTCGGCCCTCCATCACCGCTTGCGGCCAGCCGTCATAGGGCGAATGCACCTCGATAATTTGCCGTGTAATGCGCGGCACAAGCGCACCGGCATGATTCCCCGCAATCAGCTTGGCCGTTTGGCGTGCCCGCAACAACGGGCTGCTATACAGCGCCGCAATTTGACGATCTGCAAAAAATTTACCGGCAAATTGGGCTTGCGCTTCGCCTTCATCACTCAGCCGAAAAAACGGCATCCGCCCATAATAAATGCGCTTTGGGTTATGCACTAGGCCGTGCCGAACAAGGTGAATGATGGTCATAGGGGGTGAAAGTTGCAGGTTGCAGGGTTGCAAGTTGCAAGTTGCAGGGTGATAACGAATCTATCTGACTACTGACTACTGTTTACTGTCTACTGTCTAACGCCTTCAAATCTGGCTCAAGCCAAGCAGCGCGGGCTTCGGGCGACCACAAACGCTCGCGGCTCCACCACTGCATCGGCAATTCAGACGAGCCAACTTGCTCGACCAAGGCGTTACGCAATTCGAGCAAGGGCCGCGAGCGATCCGTCGTTTGCAAAAACTGATCGGTTAGCCAAACATAGAAACGGGTGATGGTCTCGTGATAGCCGCGGGTGGTCGAATTTGGCACGCCGCACGTCGTGTTATAGGCGCGAATCGCATCGCGCAGCAAATTCAGCGCCTCGTCGGGCGTGTAATGCAACACATACCACAACCCCACCGTCAGATGTGCGTGATGCGTCCAGCGTTCGCACGGCAATGTGCAATCACGAAATTGCGCGACGAAAACTTCCACATCTTCAGACGTGTGGTAGGTGGTGGGTATTTTGGGCTGCTTGTTCATGTTAAATATCGTAGAGGCACAGCACGCCGTGCCCCTACCAATCAAACTAGGCCAATTGCACCAGCGCCAAGCAACACTTGAGCGCCACCGCCATATCTTGCACACAAATCCATTCGAGTGGGCCGTGCAAATTTTGCATCCCAGTGAACAAATTCGGCATCGGCACACCTTTTTCGGTCATTTGGCTGCCGTCTGTGCCGCCGCGCACCAACTCAAATTTCGGCTCAATGCCCACCGACTGCATGGCCCGCACCGCCAAATCAACCGCACGACGGTCGTCTTCGAGCCAATACCGCATATTCCGATATTGTTTTTCGGTCGTGCAAGTAATTTTGGCGCGTGGATCGCCGGCCTGAATGGCAGCACAAATCGCCTGCAACAATGCCCCTTGCGCCTCTAGCTTCGCCAAATCAAAATCACGCAAGATCAGCATAATCTCGGCTTTGGCGGCATTGCCGGTCAGGCTCGCCACATGAATAAAGCCTTCGCGGTCGTGCGTGGTTTCGGGCGTGAGGGTGTGCTGCGGCAGCGCGTTAATAATTTTGGCAGCAATATGCAGCGCATTCACCAATTTTTTATAAGCCGTGCCGGTGTGAATCGAAACGCCTTCGATGCTGATCGTCGCCTTATCGGCAGAAAATGTCTCAAACGTCAGCTCGCCTAACGCCCCGCCGTCGAGCGTATAGCCAAAATCAGCGCCAAGCTCAGCCTTGCTCACATGCTTAACGCCGCGCCCAATCTCTTCGTCGGGCGTCAGGCAAATGCGAATTGGGCCATGTGACATGCTCGGATTGGCGAGCAAATGCTCGGCCAAAGTCATGATAATGGCAACGCCAGATTTATCATCAGCCCCCAACAACGTTTTCCCACTGGCAGTGATGATATCTTGCCCCACTTTTGTGCCAAGATAAGGAAATTCCTTCGGCGACAAGACTTTGCTGGGGTCATCGGGCAGCACAATATCGCTGCCATCATAATTACGATGCACAATCGGCTTGACGCCATAGCCGTTATACGATTGAGCCGTATCCACATGCGCCAGCAAGGCAATGGTCGGCGAGCCAACACGGTCGGGCGTGGCTGGCACGTTGGCGTAAATCACACCTGCATCAGTCAAAACCACATCGGCAGCGCCGATCTCGATCAACTCTTCTTTCAGCAATTTGAGCAAATCAAATTGAATAGCCGTACTGGGCGATGTGGGCGACTTTTCGTCACTCTCGGTATCAACCTGCACATACCGCAATAAACGCTGCTCGAGCGAAGCTTCAAAGTTAGACATGCGCCCATTGTAATGGGATTTTAGATTTTAGGTTTTGGATTTTGGATTTTAGATTTTAGGGATTGCGTTACCCATGTTACCCACCCGCTAAAACCTCGACCTCCAAACCGAAATTCCTGCGACGCCCTATAATCCCTAATCCATACTCCCAGCCCCTAAAATCCGAAATCCCTCCCCAAAATGTCTCACTATCCCATCC
>JAHBAL020000169.1 GCA_018500105.2 Anaerolineae bacterium | reverse complement strand
CAGATGTGTATAAGAGACAGGGGCTGGTGGCGGGGTAGGGTTGGAGGTGGTCGTGTTTTGCGGCGACCACTTCAAAGCGCTTACTCGGAATCTTCCGGGACGAGATTTTCGCCCTCGTCTGAGGCAAGTATTGGTTCAACCATTTCGCAGAGATGATATCGCCGTAGCACGCCTGCATGCTGAGCGATGGGACGACCTTTATTAAAAGCGACGAACGTGGGTGTTGTCTGGACGCGAAGCGCAGCTGTGATGCGTTTGGATTGGTCTATATTGATCTTTACCACCTTAGCTTTGCCTTCTAGGTCTTTTGCGGCAGCCTCAACCTCTGGCGCGACCTGTTTGCAAGACGCGACCCCGTCTGCATAGAAATAAACGAGGACAGGTGTCTGCGAGTTGCGCACTTCTTGCTCGAAATTCTGATCTGTGATGATTGGAATAGCCATTGTGATTCTTTTGTGTTTATCAGTGGTTCAGTCTAAAAAAGAGGATGTTGTTCAACTCTATAATAAAACAGAAGCTATAAAAGAAAAAAAATAACATCTCTCCGGCAGTATACAACGTGTGAAGTGAAGTGACCCTCTAAAAATGGAGGGAGGGGGATGGCAAGGCTGTTCAAAAATCGCCTCGTCATTCCCGCGAACGCGGGAATCTATAACCAGATAAGCAATCGTAAAGAACACAAAACTCACAAAGAAAAGAAAGGTTTAGGCCATTCAGCGAAAATAAATGATCGCTTGAAAATCTTAGCGGGCAGCAAAATTCCATATGCCGCACCCGCACGGGGATCAATCCCCGCGCTACATAACAACGCCCACTGCGTGGGCTTCAAACTTAGCCCGTATAACGGGCGTTGTTATATAGAACGGCCATAGTCCTACCAATACAAATCTTCGCGTTCTTCGTGCGCTTTGTGGTGAAAATCAAACTTTCGCGTAAGCCCTATACTCATTACTCGTTACTCATTACTCATTACTCATTACGCATCATTCATCACTTACGGCTATCATATATCCCATGACAAACAAAGGGTTGACGGATATTACAGGGCTGCGAGTAGGCCATTGGACGAACAAAGAGGCGGGGACCGGCTGCACGGTGGTGCTGTGCCCGCCCGACGGCGCGGTGTGTGGGGTGGATGTGCGCGGCGGTGCGCCCGGCACCCGCGAGACCGATTTGCTGCGGCCTGAGTGCAGCGTCGAGAAAGTGCATGCGATTATGTTGGCGGGCGGTAGCGCCTTTGGCCTTGCGGCTGCCGATGGCGCGATGCGTTGGCTAGAGGAGCAAGGGCGTGGCTATGATGTCGGCGTGGCAAAAGTGCCGATTGTGCCGGCTGCCATTTTGTTCGATCTGCCGCTCATTACGGCCAAAATTCGTCCAGACGCGGCGGCGGGTTATGCCGCCTGTCAAGCCGCCAGCGATGCGGCGGTGGCAAATGGCACAGTGGGCGCGGGCACAGGGGCCACCATCGGCAAAGTGTTGGGGCCGAAGCAGGCGTGCAAGGGCGGCATCGGCAGCGCCAGCAAATTCATCGCCAATGGCATCATCGTTTCGGCGTTGGTGGCTGTCAATGCCTTCGGCGCGGTCATTGACCCCAAGAGCGGCGAGATCATCGCAGGCCCGCGCAAGCCCATCGGCAAAGGTTTCATTGACCCCGTCGAGGCGGCGCAGGGGTTTATTGGGCAAACCATTGCGCGGGCGCGTGAGGCGTGGAGCGAACGCGCCAATACCACCTTGGCGGTGGTGGCGAGTAATGTCGCCTTGAACAAGGCCCAATGCACCAAGGTGGCGCAAATGGCGCATGACGGGTTGGCCCGCACCATTCGCCCCATTCACACCCAGTTTGATGGCGATGTGGTATTTGCGCTGTCGCACGGTGACAAAAAAGCCGACGTCAGCCTCATCGGCGCACTCGCCGCCGATGTCCTCGCCGAAGCCGTCCTCAACGCCGTCCGCGCCGCCACCAGCCTCGGCGGCGTGCCGGCGGTGAGGGGTTGGGGTTAAAAGTTGAGAGGTGAGAGTTGAGAGTTGAGATGGCGTCTCCACATCACTCTCAACTCTCAACTCTCAACTCTCAACCCTGAGCCTCGCCCCTTCATTGTCGCAAATGACGCCGATGACTTCGGGGCCGTCGTAGCCGAGGGCTTTGACGAGGGTTTGGCGGATGGCGCGGCTGGCGTCGCCGCCGTGAATGAGGCTATAGTAGCCGAGGCCGCTTAGGGCGCGGGCTTGCATGGCTGCGCCGCTGGTTTGCAATAACGCAAGCATGGCGGCATCGTCATCGTGGTTGGCGCTGGATTGGGCTTGGGCGGCGGCACATTCGGCGCGTAACCGCGTCAGTGCCTTGGCAAAGGCGTTAAACTCGTTGCGTTCGGCGGCGTTAAATAGCTGGTTGGCGGCAGCAAAGGCCGACTCGCGGTCAATATTGCCTTTGTTTTGCCACAGGCCGCGACGCTGCTGCAATTCATCATCTTCGGGCAAACCATCGGGTGGCACGGGCATGATCAAAACCCACACCCACGCATCATCATCGTCGGTGAAAAGAATGGGCGCATGTCGGCGCAATTTGCCTTGCCCATCCACCGCGACCAGCCCGCCGTTTTGGTAGGCGTGAACCTCGCAGGCTTGGGCGGGCAAATTGAGCGCGTCGGGCAGCGTATCGCCGTCAATATTGACCGTGCCGTAAAACGGGGCCAACACTTGCGCCGCTGCAAGGCTGTGCATTGGGTCCGAACCGAACCCCATCGCGGCGGGCAAGGCGGATTCGATCTCAATTTCACCCGAGGGCAGCAGGTTGTAATTTTCAAAGAAGGGTTGGGCTTGGGCAAAGGTCCAGTCGGCCCGCCGCGAT
>JAHBAL020000072.1 GCA_018500105.2 Anaerolineae bacterium | reverse complement strand
GGGTGGCAAGGTGAGGGGGTGACAGGGTGACAAGGTGAGTGGGCGACAGGGTGAAGGGGTGACAAGGCGGCCTGTCAAGCAAATCGCCCTGTCACCTAGTCACCCCCTCACCCTGTCACCTTGTCATCTCCCCATCCCCTCAGCGCGTCACCCGCACAATAAACACCTTGCGATCTTTGCCGCCGAGTTTGTATTTGTATTCTTCGTTGCCTTGCAAAAAGTCGAAGACGCGCTGTTTTTGGGCGATAGCGTGCTCGATCAGCTTGGCGATGAGCACTTGGCCGGGGCTGAGATACGAGAATTTGGCGGGGTCTAGCCCAGAGTTGTAAACCAGCACTTGGCCGTCATATACAAAATTGAGGTAGGCCGCTGCGCGTTCGCCCTCCACCTCTAAAAACGCCAATTGCAGCCAACCGGCGTCAAACATGCTGCGGGCTTGCGCATAAAAATACTGCTCCATGCGCGGGTTCATAAAACCCGACTTGGCGAAGGTCGAGGCCATCATCAGCCGAATAAAATCGGCCATGTCGCCGTCGAGTTTGGCGCGGTCGGTGGTAAAGGTCACCGCCGATTCTTCGCTGGCGCGGCGCAATTTGCGTTGCAATTCGCGGCGCTCTTTACCATCCAGCACATTCAAATAGGCATCGAAGGTGCTGGGCAACGCAATTTGCGGGCAAACGTCCTCAAATTCGACCGTCGCGCCCCAGCCTTTGGCCTGCGCTTGGGCGGGCAATTCACTCAGTGTGGGCGAGCCATCCGGCACATTGTAAATGACAAATTCGCGCCAAGCAGGGGCTTGGGTCGCCAAATAGTCGAGCAGTGACGCATAACACGCCGCCTCGTGCCCCCGTGCAAAAATGACATCCACATAGTCGGTCACTTCCTTGTGCCCGACCAGCGAAATTTGCTCGGCGCTGGGGTAAAACAGCGGCGCGATGCCGACCAATTGCCCCGCCTCGTCGTGCATGGCGACGATGTGCAAATTGCCCTCGCTCAGCGATTGCCACCACGTTTGCAGCCATTCGCGGGTGGCAAACAAACTGTTGGCGCTCGACCGTGCTACAAGCTGGTTCCATTCGCTTGCAAGCGTGTCAAAGCAACTAGGGTCTGTATAGGTGGTTATTTTCATTTAGTTTGTAAGCAGTGAGCCATGAGCCATGAGCCATGAGCCATGAGTCATGAGCCATGAGCTATGAGCCAGAAGTCATGAGTCATAAGCCATGAGCCGTAGCTGTAGCCGTAGTCCATGAGCCATAAGTCGTGAATTTTAGCTAACTTCAAATCTCAAAGCTTAAAGCTCACGGCTCACGGCTCATGGCTTAAAGCTCATGGCCCTACTCGCCCAATTCCGGCTCATTCACCGCCCAAATTTTGTCGGGCGCGACGAGTTTGTCAATATACATTACGCCTTCGAGATGGTCTAACTCATGCAGCATAGCGCGGGCCAGCCAGCCCTCGACCTCGTGCTTGACGCGGTTGCCGTTGCGATCCATCGCCTTTATGACGACTTTCTGCGGGCGTTCGACCTCGCCGCGCCAGCCCGGTATTGACAAGCAACCCTCTTGGTCAATGTTGGTTTCGGGCGACACTTTCAGCACTTCGGGGTTAATCAAGGTATAGAGCACCCCGCTGCCCGGCACATCGTCCTTCTGCTCGATCTCAACGACCGCAATGCGCTGCGAAATGCCAATTTGCGGGGCAGCCAACCCGATGCCCATGTAATGATGCATGGTCTCGACCATATCGTCGAGTAATTTCAATACGTCTTTGTTGACCTTGTCCACTTTTGCGGCCCGCTTGCGCAACACTGGGTCGCCAATTTTTCTCACCTTACGAATCATGCTACTTTATCTATTCCTTTATCAGCATTCAAAACACAGCCAAAGAAACCGATTTTCTAATCCACAAGCCCTAATCTGTATTCTTCAATCTGTATTCTTTATCTCCTATTTTACCTACTACTCATCCAGCCGTCCGGCCTCACCGGCATATAGCGTGCCGCGTTTGTGGGTGCGCACATATTCATCATAAATACGCAAGGCTTCGCCGATTTCACGTTGGCGATCTGTTATTTGCTTTACATCTTTAGCTTCCTGTAGTTTATCGCGCCGTCGGGTGATCTCTTGAATGACGCGACGCGGTGACATAATGCCTTTTAGCACGATCTCGCCATCGGCGCCGGTTTTCAGCACCACATCCCCCACATCAAACCACCCCAACACGCCGTTGGTGCGGGCTTCGGTGTTGGTAATTTTCTCGTAGCCCGTTTGCACGGTGCGCGAGCCACGCAGCCCAAACGGGGTGCGATAGTTATCAATCAAAGCATCGGTTTTAAGCACATAAGTGTCGTTGCGCCAATCTTCAAAATTATATAAAAACCACGTTATCAAAATGGCCCCAAAAAATGTAAACGGCAGGCAATAGGCCAGAAAAGGCGTTTGCCAACCCGTATTAATTTCAACCACCATAAAAAACGCAAAAATCAGCAAATACACCAAAATGATGATCGCTGGTGTAAACACTTCGGCATATAACAACAACATGGATCGCCGATAAACAATACTGCTGCCGTCTTCAAACTTGTCGGTCACTTTAAAATAAGTTATCAGCGCCGACCACCGGCCTTTCCAGTGTGCAAATTTAAAAAATCGTTGCCATGTAAACCAGCTCTTAAAATAGGCTTTCCAGCCATCAACAACCCCTTGTTTCCACTTTTGAAATGGCGTTTTAGGCGGTGTGTCATCTTTCTTTTTATCTGGGGGTGGGTCAGATTGGCTAAACCCTTCGATGGTTTTGGTCAAAAATTCGCGCAGGTGTTTGGCCTCAAAGGCTTTTTTGCGGGCGCGCACAAAATCGCGGGTCTCGAAAATGATGTTTTTCAAGCCGTCGGGATCGGCAACCATGTTAAATTCGACCAACGAGCCGACCCCTTGCGCCTCGACCTTGATATAGCCGGTTCCGGTGACATTTTTTTGCACCCAGTCGGGGACCGATGTTGTGATATTGTCCACTCGATCCACTGGAATTTCGTCGAAATGGTCCGACAAGAACAATATTTTCTCGCGTTGCACCACCCGCTGATCAGTAATCACAAAATAGTCATTTTTCCAATCGGTGTAATGCCACCATACCCAACCTGCCATTGGCAACCCGACAAAAATGCCAACGAGCAGCCATCCCATCGGCTCGTTAAGCAACGGAAATGTCACCAAACAGGCGATTAAAAAAATCGGGATGATGGGCAACACGCGCCGCAAGAAAAACCACATATGCCGATTGGCATCTTTTTTCACCAATTCGCCATTTTTTAGCCAAGGATATTTTTTTCGATATTCGGCAAAGGTCTTCGATTCGGTGGTTGGGCGAAAAGCCGCGCCAATTTGCGGGTGTTTTTTGATCAGCTTTTGAAAATCGTCGCGTTCGATATACCAAAATTTGGTCGTGTCAATCACTTCGAGTGTGTCTTTGTTGGTGGCCTCGATGATAAACGAGGTCGCGTTCACCCGCATGCCGGTCCAAATATCACCGCGCCGCACATCGGCCCCTTTGGCCGTAATTTGCCGCGCCCGCAAGCGCCCGTTGCGCAAATAATACACCCGCGCATGATTGCCGCCTTGCTCGATCAGCACTTCGCCGCGATTGGCTTTGCCGGTCTTAATGATGGGCGCAACTTTGAGAAAATCATCATCGCTCAGCGTGTCGTTAAAAAACGCCTTGCGCAAATCGGGCATAGTGTTGTCATCCGAACGCAAGCCGCCTGCCGCCGCCAAAATTTGCACCGTGTCATTGTTATGTGGCATGACTGCCGCCAAGTCGGGGACTGTTTTGAGAAATTCAATCAGTTTTTGCCGATCTAAGCACCAGCACACGGTATCGGCTGCACACTTAAATCGCTCACGCCCGGCATCGCCGGTAAAAAACGCCTTATAGTTAAACCATTCGTTGGGTTTAACCGCGTTTGCGGTCTTTTTTTCTTTGTCTGTCGCCGCCTTATCAATAATAATTTGGTTTATTTTGCCAACGCGCTGTAGCCGATACAAACGGGTATCGTTGGCCGGAAAAACAAAATCCGCCTTAAAAGTCTCGACCGTCAACAAATTGCTGATGCCAATATATTCGCCGGCATTTAGTTGACGAGTAAATAACTTTTCGTTGCTATGCAGGGGATTGGTAGACACAACTTAAGATTTTAGCAGCACTTGTAGCACAAACAACAGCCAATATTGCCGCCGC
>JAHBAL020000412.1 GCA_018500105.2 Anaerolineae bacterium | reverse complement strand
TTTAACCACGAAAATCACAAAACACACGAAAGGGAATTCTATTTTAGTGTGCTTCGTGTCTTTCGTGATTCAGCAAGCCCAGCGACTAAGTTTTACTCAGCAATATTGATTAAGTGAGGAGCGTCCAAGGTTTTGGGTAATAACTACAAGAGGGTAGGGGTAAGGCATTCGCCATCGAGATGAGATCAATAAGATGTGTAGCGGCGAATGCCTTACCCGATGCGCGAGCCAAGTAACGCACGGGCAAGATAGGGCAAGGCATTTGCGGCATTAACGGGGTGATGATTTGTGAAATGCAAATGCCTTGCCCCGACATCACAATTCTGTCTCGATCGTGAGACTGGTCTGCATCATTTTCGCCTCATTGTTGTTCGGCGCTCCCAGTTGGAAATCCTTTATGCTTAAGCTTTTACAATTCCTCAATTTATATATGGGTTGTTTATTGTTACCACAAAGCGCACAAAAAACACAAAGATATGAATGAATTTAAGATACAAATCTTTGTGTTCTCTGTGCGCTTTGTGGCAACAGCATTTATTGCGCCTCACTTCAAAATCTCACGCCCCCCGCGCCAAATCGCACAGCAACTGCGCCGACGGGCTAAGCACCTTGTCTTTGTGCCACACCAGCTGCGCAAACATGCCGAGCGGCGAGCCGTGCCACGCCAAAACCGCGACCCGCCCGTGCGACACATCCTCGCGCACCGCCACCTCCGGCAGCACGGCGATGCCCAGCCCCGCCATCACACACTGAATTTGCGCCTCGATGCTGGTAAATTCGAGCACATCAGCGGGCACAACCCCGGCCTCAGACAAAACATGCTCGAAGGCCATGCGATAACTGCCGCGACGCTCGCTCAGCAACAACGTCTCGGTGCTGAGATCAGCCGCGTGCACAACGGACAACCCACTCAGCCGATGCGATGGCGGCGCGATGAGCAGCACCGGCTCTGGACGTAACATCTCGCTGTTCAGCATCGGATGCTGGCTAATCGGGTCGAGCGTGAAGGCCAAATCGAGCACCCCCTCGCGGACCTCCTCGCGCAATTGGGCGCTGATGCCCGGCCTAAGCACCAGTTTGACCTTGGGCATGGCTTGGCGAAATTGGCGCAACACTTGCGGCAGCCGATACGCCAGCAAGGTTTCGGGCGCACCGATGCGCACCTGCGCCAGCATTTGGCCCGTCAAAGCCAAACCCGCCTCGGCCTCCAGCGCCAGCAATTGCTCGGCATACGCCAACAATTTGCGCCCGGCTTCGGTCAGCGCCACTTTTTTGCCCAATCGGTCAAATAGCGCCACACCGACATTGCGCTCCAGCGCCTGTATCTGCGCCGTCACACTGCTTTGCGCCATACCCAAGCCTTTGCCTGCGCTGGTAAAGCTGAGCTGCTGGGCCACCGCCCGAAATGTATCGAGTTGGTCAAGGTCGAGATGTTTATTCATAGTATAATATGATTAATATTCAAACATTAATCAATAATTTCGATTAATTGTATCAGAAATTTTCATCGGCTTATTAACTTGACAACGTCACATTAAGAAAACGATATGCCGATTTCACGATACCTCCCCTGCTACGGCAGGGGAGGTATCGTGAAATCGGCGAAAACTTGTTCGTTTTATATGGTAAGGGCACGACATGCCGTGCCCCTACGAAAGCACCCAACATGAGCACCCCCACCCAACTCAACACCCTCAATCAGGTTTTGCGCGGCCTCATGCGCCGCTACCAACAACGTGTGCCCGATGTGGCGCACATTGTCAGCGCCATGCAGCGCGATGGCCTCATTTGTCAGGCCGACGACATCGAAAACGACCACATCGCTTTTCGCACGATGGGTGTGCCACAGTTGGGGATTCGCAGCCTCGAGCGCATCTTTTTGTATTATGGTTATGTCAAGCGCGAGCATTTTCACTTTGCCCACAAAAAACTCGACGCCTATTGGTATGCGCCGCCCACGCCCGATTTCCCGCGTATTTTCATCAGCGAATTGCGCGTCGCCGAGCTTAGCCCCGCCGCTCAAGCCATCATCACCAAATACACCAACGAGGTGACGAGCGACCCCGTGTTGGCGCTCGATCTGAACGATGCCGCCGCCGTTGACGCCTTTTTGCATCGTTCGTTGTGGTCGTTGCCCAGCTTTGCCGAATACAGCGCCCTGATGCGCGAAAGCGAATATGCAGCGTGGGTCATTTACAACCGCTACTACCTCAATCACTACACCGTCAGCCTTCACAATTTACCGAGCGGCTACGACACGTGCGCCGAATTTAACGCATTTTTGAAGCGCAATGGGGTGAAATTGAACACCAGCGGCGGCGAGGTCAAGCAAAGCCCCGACGGGTTGCTGCTGCAATCGAGCACGGTGGCCGAGATGATTGAGGCCGAATTTGCGGGCGGCGAAAAGCACATCATCGCCGGCAGCTATGTCGAATTTGCCGAGCGACGTGTGTTGCCAGCGTTTGTCCATTTGCCCAAAGCCCAAATTACCCGCGCCATGCGCCGTGAGGGCTTCGAGGCCGGTAACGCCGACAAGATTTTCGAAAGCACCTTTAGCAGCCAAACGGCGGTGCGTGGGAATGGGGCCAGTGGCGCAAGCAAAAAACCGAGCATCAAAACCGCGCTGCCCGGCCCGCGTGCCAGCGCCCTGCTGGCACGCGAAAGCGCCGTGATGAGCAACAGCAATGGCAAGGGCATTCCCATCGTGGCCGAGCGCGGCAGTGGCGCGTGGATTACGGATGTGGACGGCAACGAATTTTTGGATTTGATGGCGGGCATTGCCGTCAGCACCAGCGGCCATGCCCACCCGCATGTGGTAAAAGCCGTGACCGAACAGGCGCAAAAAATGACACATATGTGCGCCGCCGTTTTCCCGCACGATCCGGTGGTGTCGCTGGCCGAGCGGCTAAGCGCCAAGCTCGACAATAATTACAAGGTGTTTTTTGGCAATAGCGGCACCGAGGGCATCGAGGTGGCGCTGAAATTTGCGCGTTATCACACCAAGCGGCCCAATTTCATGGCCTTTACTGGTTCGTTTCATGGGCGTAGTGCTGGTTCGTTGTCGCTGACCGCCAGCAACCCCAAGTATCGAAAAGGGTTTGGGGCAATGGCATATCCCGTGACGCATGTGCCATTCCCCAATCCATTTCGCCCGCCGTTGGGCAGCACCGCCGACACCTGCGGCGATGCGGTCATTGACCACATTCACCATCTATTTAAAACCAGTTGCGCCGCCGAAGATGTGGCTGCGATTGTGATGGAGCCAATTCAGGGCGAGGGCGGTTACATCGTGCCGCCGTCTGGCTTCATTCGCAAGTTACATGCGTTGGCAAAAGAATATGGCATTATGCTGATTATGGACGAGGTGCAAACCGGCGCGGGGCGCACTGGCAAGTTTTTTGCCTTTGAGCATGAAGACATCGAGCCGGATGTCATCGTCGCGGCCAAGGGCTTGGCCAGCGGCTACCCGCTCAGCGCCACCTTGTTCCGCAAAGATCTGATGCGCTGGCAGGCTGGGGCGCACGGCAGCACTTTTGGCGGCAATGCGGTCTCGTGCGCGGCGGCCCATGCCACGCTCGATTTGATCGAGCAAGGGTTGATGCGCAACGCCGCCGATGTCGGCACGGCCTTGATGAACGGCATGAACGACCTGAAGGCCGAGTTCCCACGATTGGGTGATGTGCGCGGACGCGGCATGATGATCGGTTTGGATTTTGTTAAAGCGCCGGGCAGCACCACCGAAGATGGCGAATTGCGTGATCGGGTGCAGCAAATCGCCTTCGAGCAAGGCTTGCTGGTGCTGAGCGCCGGCCCCAGCGCCGTGCGCATGGCCCCGCCGCTCATCCTCGATCACACCGAAGCCGATGTGGCGATTGAGATCATGGGCCATGTGCTGGCGCAGGCAATGATTTAACCCGTAGAGACGGGCCGGTGGCCCGTCTCTTTTATTTTGCCTTATACAAAAAAAGACGGGCCACCGGCCCGTCTCTACACATTCGCTTACGCCTGATAGGCCCGTGCGGTGATGTTGCCGCCTGAGCCGGTCCAATTGGTGTGGAAATATTGCCCACGCGGCTGATCGAGGCGTTCGTAGGTGTGAGCGCCAAAATAATCGCGTTGGGCTTGGGTGAGGTTAGCGGGTAAGCGATCGCGGCGATAGCCATCGTAAAAGGCCAAGGCGCTCGACAGCGTTGGCACAGGAATGCCCAATTGCACCGCCGTTGCCACCACGCGCCGCCACGCCATGTGCGCATTTGCCATTGCCGCGCTGAAATAGGGGGCCAGCAACAGGTTTTGCAAATTGGGATCGGCATCAAACGCCTCTTTGATCTTGCCCAAAAACACCGAGCGGATGATGCAACCGCCACGCCACATCAGGGCAATGCCGCCCATGTTCAAGTTCCAGCCGTAGGCTTTGGCGGCGGCTTGCATCAGCATATAGCCTTGCGCATACGAGGCCACCTTCGAGGCGTAAACGGCCTGCTCAAGATCAGCCAACAAGGCGGCTTTGTCGCCACTAAAGGTGTCGCTGGGGCCGGGCAATTGCTTGGCCGCTACCGCACGCTCATCTACCAGCGCCGAGAGGAAGCGCGAGAAAACCGCCTCGCCCACCAACGTGAGCGGCGTGCCTTGATCGAGCGCCGACGATACCGTCCATTTGCCCGTGCCTTTTTGGCCCGCGCTGTCTAAGATCACATCCACAACGGCTTGGCCGTGTTCGTCTTTATAGGCCAAAATATCGCGGGTGATCTCGATCAAATACGAGTCGAGCGGGCCGCGATTCCACTGCGCCAGCACGTCGCTCATGTCGTCGTTGCTCATGCCCAAGCCTTCTTTCATGAGGTGATAGGCTTCGGCAATGATTTGCATGTCGCCATATTCAATGCCGTTGTGCACCATTTTGACGAAATGCCCAGCGCCATTTTCGCCGACCCAATCGCAACAGGGTGCGCCATTCGGGTCGCCCTCTGGCACTTTGGCCGAAACCGCCTGAAAGATCGGGCGGACGGCTTCCCATGCGGCGGGCGAGCCGCCGGGCATGATGGACGGGCCAAAACGTGCACCTTCTTCGCCGCCCGACACGCCCGTGCCGATATAAAGCAAACCCGCCGCCTCAATCGCGGTGGTGCGGCGCATCGAGTCTTCATAATTCGAGTTGCCGCCGTCAATAATGATGTCGCCGGGTTCGAGCAAGGGGATGAGCTTTTCGATAAAGGCATCCACCGGCGGGCCGGCTTTGACCAACAACATCACTCGACGCGGACGCTTGAGCAATTTCACCAATGCTTCGAGCGAATGCGCCCCAATGATGTTTGTGCCTTTGGCATTGCCATTGATAAATTCATCCACTACCGAAGTGGTGCGGTTATACACGGCAATGGTGAAGCCGTGATCGTTCATGTTTAAGACTAAATTTTGGCCCATCACGGCCAAACCAATTAACCCAAGGTCAGCTTGTTGCATATATGTTCCTTTTGCCGAGCAATGCGTTTTCGGCCCGACTGTTCGTGGTGAATCTTAGCACAAATTGCAGTTAAGCATTTTGCAGCCACTGCACGAAATTCAAGCCTCTAAATACATGCCAAGTAAAAATTTAGCTTACTTGTCTTTACTTGTCTATGGATGCAAATTGTCAAGCAGCATGTAATGCAGTTCTAACAATCGCATACTAGTTTAAAAAATACAAGTTAGCAAGCTATTTCAGACATGCCTTTGTATATATAACATGAAAAAGATATTTCAAGAAGAGGTTAACGCAAAAGGATACAAAGTAATAATGACAATTATAGGGGTTATTATGCTTGTGATAAATTTCGCCCCTATTACAAGCTTGTTCATACCTGCACAGATAGGATATGCCAAGTTGTTAAGCAAATCCACTTATAAATGTGGCAGGCGACAAAGAAACACTTGTTATAGCCTAACCTTAGAATATGCAAAGCAAACAAAAACAGATGCATCTTTATTGCTTTTCAATAGCTTGACTGAAAATGCATGTTATCGGACAGAATATTACAAAAACCCATTCACTCAGAAAATTCGGCTTTACGAAGCGATGCAGGTCTCTTCAAGTTACTGCGGCGTAATAAATGCGCCAGATATGAAGCCTAATCTGGTTTATTCAGCAAAATGGAGCGATTTATTTGAATTTGAAAGGGGATTAACAGTTTTTCCGTTGATTTTTCTGGCTATTATTGGTTTCATTTACTTAGATATCGCAATAGCTATAAAAAAAGGGAAGCAGCACGCAAGAGGTCAGCTATTTTCAAAAAACATTCAGAAGGGAGGTAAAGGCTCGCCACATTACCAAATTATCATGCCAGCCTTGAGCCGTAAGCACATTAACATTTCAGAAACGTTATATCACAACCTTGAACTCAACCAAGATTATGAAGTGACATACTATGTTGGGGCATTCGGCAGCATTTATATTAATGAAGTGTGTGCTTTAGTCCATTCCGCCAAATAAATGACAGAAAAGATTAGCTCTCGCACGGCGCTCAATCGCCGTGCGCCCCTGCTACATAAGCCCTCAACTCACGCCTTGCCATTCACCGGCTGCAAACGCCCATCTTTCAGCATCACGCTATTGATAATGCGTTTGTCTGTGCCATGATGATCAAACGCATCGAATCCATCCACCACCGTCGCCCGCACGGTGACGTATTTTGCCAGCGGGGTTTTAATCAGCTTGCTCACCAGTGTTTGCTCCACCTGAAAAATGCCCGCCGAATTGCTCATGAGCACCTCGATCTCGACCGGCATTCCCTGCCCAACTTTAATATTGACTTCTTCGATAGACAGCGCCGAGACGGCGTGAATGTCAATTTTGCCGAGATCAAACGGCATACGAGCCCGCCCCTTGGTCATGTCGCAGCCATCGGCCACCGCCACCAATGCGCCCTCCATAAATAACGGGGCCGGATTCATATCGTGGCATTGCACCGCCGACAAAATAAAATCGCCGATGAGTGTTTGCTGCTCGATATCGGGGTAAATGTTGGGCAACAAGCGGCTCAGCACGCGCTCGGCCAAAATCACGCCCATCGCCTCGTGGTTGGTGCGGTGCAGCGAATTGCCGATATCGTGCAGCAAAATGCCAGTCAACGTCACCAAAAACGCATCGTCGAGGCTATCGCCCGCGCCCGATTCGACCACATCAAACGGCACACCGGCCTCGACCAACAACGTCATCATTTGCATGGCATACGAAGCGGTGACTTGGGCGTGAATGGGGCCATGATCGTTGTAGCCCAATTTGCCGACTGTAGTGTAATTCGATAAATTCCAATGCGCTGCCAAGGCCACATCGCGCATCACGAGGTCATACATCGCCGCCGTGCGCGGGTGCGGCTGGGTCAAAGCCACCACCCGATCATGGGCACGGACAGCAAGATCGGTGTAATCTTTCGGCAGCGCCAAGGCCATTGCTTTGCCATTTTGCGCCACACTGCGCGGAATAATTTTAATTCGAGACATCTGCTTTATCCAATATCGGCCCCTACAATTTGCAATTCTTTGGCGTGTTCGATGGTGTAGTTAAATTGAATTTGACGCATTTCGCCCGATTTCAACGTCAACGTCCATTTCAAAATATTCAAATCGCTTTGTTCAGCCGGTTTTGGCTCTGCCGATTGTAGTTTTACTTTAATCTCTTCGTGGCGAGGAAGGGGCAATTGGTCATGCACAGTCAGTTGGGTGGCGCTAGGCATATGATTGTGCAACTTAATGCGATACGCCAATTCGGTGCGGCGCGTATTGCCGATCAGGGTCTTGCCCACATTGCGCGTCACCAATTCGCGCTCGGCCTTCATTTGCGAGTTCACACCCAATTGCATCTCAAATTCTTCGTTCGGCGCAATCGTCTCAAATTGTGTATTACCCACAAATTCCTCGCCATGAAATACAGACACTTGCCCGGGCAATAGTAAATATTCAGACGCATTGTTCACTTTGGCGCGGGTATACACTTCTTCGGCCAATTTGGGCACGCAAAAATAGTCAATTTTGGCGCTCAAATTCAGCACCGCCACCGTCGTTTTGTGCGATGCGCCATCGGCCCGCACCGCCAGCGGGCGCAAAATGCGATACGTGACCGCCGTGCCACTATGCTCTACCTGCGCCACATCCTGCTCGGCCATCACCGGAGCCGGAGCCGCCATCGCCATCACCATCGGCGCTTCCGCCATATCCGCGCTGCGCATCATGGCTTTGCGGGATGGAGGCCGATACACATCCACATAGCTGGGTTGCAATTCAGGCAATTGGCTATGCACAGCGGGTTGCGCGGTTGAAATGAGCAACTGTGTGGGCGGCCAATCTTCGCCGCTATTTTGCGACACTTGCGCCTGATACGTCAGTTCAACACGATCATCAATGACGCGCACATCATAAATCGGCTGCCACCACGCGCCATCCACCACATACGTCAGCGCCAATTCGCCGGTCAGCGCCGCCGATGCATGTGCCAGCACTTTCAACACTCGGCGAGCAATTGGGTTACTTGGCTGAGTTTGACTCAATTTGGCTTTTAGCGCCTCAATTTCTTTTTGCAGTTTGGCTTTTTGCTGGTTCAATTGGCGCAACTGCGCGTGACTGTCGCCCAATTCACCTGCCACTTGCGTCATCACCGCGTTTACACTGGCAAAATCGGCCTTGCCCTTGGTCAATGCTTTTGCGCCCGATGCCGCCGCCGTGTTGCGCAACGCGGTCAAAAATTCTTGACGGGCACTTTGAATCGCCGCTTGGTCGCTCAATTGTTTGTGCTGGTCTTGCAAACGCTCTAGCTCGGCTTGCAAGTCGGCCAATGGCTGTTCGGGTGCTTCGGCCACATACTCGGTGCGCACCTCGACCCCCTGCAAACGCAGCGCCCCGCCTTGGCTCAGCACCTTGCCGCTCACCCGCACCGATTCCTCGCGCAGGGTCGTGGGCAACGGCCCGATCACGATCTCGTGCTCACCGGCGCTCAATTCAACCTGCCCCACACGCAGCACACGCGCACTGCTGGGATAAACAGTCACTTGGGTAATACTGGTTTTATTCATGAATTTAAAATATTAACCACGAAAGACACTAAACACACGAAAAAGAAAGAAGAAAATGTTGAAATCACAACCTTATTCCACATATCTCCATTTTAAAATTTTCGTGTATTTCGTGTATTTCGTGGTTCATGTTATTACGTTTATCGAACAAAGCGTTGAATTTCCACCTTGGGGTAATGTCCAAAATTGATAATTAGCCCCAGCCGAAGTCCGGTCGCCTTGAGATAATGCAGAATCATAGCCCCTTGGATCGCATATACCAACCACATGCTCAAGATGGACTTTAATCGCATATATTTTGCGCGTCATTCCGACGAGGAACGAGGAGGAATCTTTGCGTAAACTTAATCATCGTGCTGATTTTCCGCAAAGACCCCTCGCTGCGCGTC
>JAHBAL020000483.1 GCA_018500105.2 Anaerolineae bacterium | reverse complement strand
TGGAATCGTCATTTCGACGCGAAGCGAGAAATCTTTGCATAAATTGAAGCTAAAAGCGTATGTTTTGCAAAGATTTCTCGCTTCGCGTCGAAATGACAGATGTTACACAAAAATGACGATTTTGAAATTCTGCTATCAGCTTGGCTCTTAAAGGATGGTGAATAGTTAATATCCACCGAATAGGCTAACCATTAACAACTATCACTATCACCATCCACTATCACTATCCACTATCACTATCAACTACTACGCCCGCTCATACATCGTCACTACACACGCGCCGCCGAGGCCGATGTTGTGCTGAAGGGCGAGGCGGGCGTTTTCGACTTGGCGCGGACCGGCTTGCCCGCGCAATTGCCACACCAATTCGGCGCATTGGGCCAAACCTGTCGCGCCCAACGGATGTCCTTTCGACAACAAGCCGCCCGACGGATTGGTGACAACTTTGCCGCCATAGGTGTTATCGCCATCCCACACAAAACGCTCGGCCCCGCCTTCGGGGGCCAATCCCAACGCCTCGTAGGTGATCAACTCGTTGGCGGTAAAGCAGTCGTGCAATTCGACCACATCGAGCGCATCTGGCCCGATGCCGGTTTGGGCATACACTTGTTGCGCGGCGGCGGCGCTCATGTCGTAGCCCACCACCTTCATCATCTTCTTTTCGTCAAAGGTCGAGCGAAAATCGGTGGTCATGGCTTGACCGAGGATACGCACGCTGGTATCGAGATTGTGTTTGCGGGCAAACGACTCGCTGCACACAATGGCGGCGGCGGCCCCGCACGTGGGCGGGCAGCATTGATAGCGCGTCAACACGCCCACCATTTTGGGCGAAGCCAAAATTTCATCCACGCTGAGCGGCGTGCGGAAAATAGCGCGTTCGTTATAACGCGCATGTTTGCGGGCTTTCTCGGTAATCTTAGCAAAGGTCTCGTCGCGGGTGTCGAAACGCTCTTGATACTCGGCCCCCGCCATGCCAAACAAGCGAATCGCCATCGGCGACTCGGAATGTCCATGCACTTCGTCCACGATATCGGTGAATTTTGCCAACGGGCCAGGCCGATCATTAAACACATATTGCAACGCTCCGCGTAGCATTTGCTCAAAGCCCAACGCCAAAACGCAATCCGCCATGCCACTCATCACGGTTTGGCGCGCCATATAGAGCGCCGTCGAGCCGCTCGAACAGTTATTATTGACATTGATGATGGGGATGCCAGTCATGCCGACCTCATACAGCGCTGCCTGCCCGCATGTGCTATCGCCATAAACATAGCTGACATAGGCTTGCTGAATTTGATCGTAGCGCAAGCCTGCGTCTTTCAGCGCCTCACGCGCCACGTGTGCGCCCATTTGATGATAAGGCAATTCGCTGCCGGGTTTGACAAATGGCGTCATGGCGACGCCGGTGACATAAACAGGTTGTGACATGGGGTGTTTTGGATTTTAGGTTTTAGATTTTGAATTTTACGTCAACGCCTCGTCTGCCAATGTAATCTCGGCGACGCGGGTAACGGGGCCGGTCATGCGGATGTGATAATCGGCCAAAATTTCGATGTGCAATTCACCGCCCGGCATCACCACCGTGAGGTCGGCATCGCAATAGCCGAGCCGATGCGCCACCGCCGCCGCCGCGCACGAACTGCTACCTGACGCCAATGTGTAGCCCGCGCCACGCTCCCAAATGTCAATCGCCAGCCGATCTCGCGCCAACACTTTGGCAAATTGCACATTGGTGCGGCGCGGAAAAAACGGGTGATTTTCGATGCGCGGGCCAAGCGCGTGAATGCTCAAGGCTTGCGGGTCGGCATTGAGCGCGGCAAATTGGTCTACAAACACCACACAATGCGGGTTGCCAATATTGGCCGCCGAAAACGCAAGCGTCCATTCGCCCAGCGGCAACGGTTGGTGCAGCACCTCGGCGGGGGCTGGCTGAATGGGGATATCCTCGCCTTTGAACGACACTTGCCCCATCTCGACCTGCACCTGCCGGCCCTGCGCCAAAACCTGACACTGCACCCGCCCGCCCGCCGTTTGCACGGCAAAAGGCGACTCGCCCACCCGCTGCATGTCCCACAAATAACGGGCAAAAATGCGCAGCCCATTGCCGCTTTTCTCAGCCTCGCTGCCGTCGGGGTTAAAAATACGCAGCGGCGTCACGCCATTCACCGCCGCCCCGCCCAGCAAAATGCCGTCTGCCCCCACCCCGCGATGCCGGTCGCAGATACGCTGCACCAGCGCCGCCGTCAGAGGCAACGCCGTCGTCGCGTCCATCACCAAATAGTCGTTACCAAGGGCGTGGTATTTGTGGAAAGTGAGAAGTGAGTTCGACATTACACTTTTGTAAATCCCTGTGATTATTGAGAGTCAACATGATGAGCGATCACTCGGCAGCATAAAACCAACTCAAACGTCCGAGGTCTCCAAGACCTCGGACGTTTAACAACTATTTTCACCTCATAGGCAAATAAAAAACTGCGCTCAAGCCTGAGCGCAGTTTTTTATTTTTGGACGGGGAGGCAGGGATTCGAACCCTGGGTCCAGTTTAACCCGGACAACCGCTTAGCAGGCGGCTCCGTTCGTCCACTCCGGCACCTCCCCACGCTAAGGCGTAAACGCAAGTTTGCCGATTTTACCATCTTTGCAAACCACTTTTACAAGCGGAAAGGGTGAGATTCGAACTCACGGTGAGCCATAGACCCACAACGGTTTTCAAGACCGCCGCATTAAACCGCTCTGCCACCTTTCCTGATAGGCGGTAAATTTTAGCATAGTCTAAAAGTGCTGATGCAAGGTGTCAAAAAAATGTCAAGTTGCGCTAAACATTAAACCACACCAAAATCACAATTAAAGCCGCGATGATGAAAAACACGGTCAGATTAAACCGGCGCGTGTTGAAGCGGCGAGTTTGCCACCACGAGGAATAGCGCCGACGATAGCGTCGGTAACGATTTCGCATGGGGCTAACTATACACTTCGACAAAAACGTCATCGCCAATAATTTTCACCTCAAATTGCCGCAATCGCCGCCGGTCAGTCAGGCATTGGCCGGTCAACAGGTCAAATTCCCAGCCGTGCCAAGGGCAGGCCAAAATTTCGCCATCGCGCCCCCACACCATTTCGCTGGGCTGTGACGCCAGCGTCGTGCCATCCACCCGCCCGACGCAAATGGGCGCAAGCTCGTGCGGGCACAGATTTTGAATGGCGACGATCTGCCCATTGACGTTGAAAACGCCGATGGGTTTACCGGCGATGGTTGTCAATTTGCGTGCGCCGGGCGGTAGCTCATTCAAGTTCGTTATTGGATACAGGGACATGGTAATTTTGGATTTTAGATTTTAAATTTTGAATTGATTTTGGGGCGTGGTGTGGGTTGGTGTTTTTCGTGCGTTCGTCAAGGCGATACAACGCCCACGCTGTATCGCGCAACACCCGTTGCCGATGTGCGGCGGGGATATGGCGGCCCACAAAATCGGGCGTGTCGCCATCCCAATGCGGGGAATCGCTTGAGAACATCAGCATTTTTTCGATGGGCATCATTGCCAATAACGTTTGCAATTGATGCAGGTTGTCGGGTTCTTCGATGGGCTGCGTGGTGAGCAAAATATGCTCGTGGGCGTAGTGGCTGGGCGGATGCGTAAGCCAAGGCGACAATTGGCGCAGGGCCTTCCAATTTTTGTCGAAACGCCACAAGACCGGCACAAGCCACGACACGCCACCCTCGATCATGACAAACTTTAAGCTCGGGAATTTCACAAACACGCCTTCGCTAATTAAACTGACGACGTGGGCGATATAGCTGCCGACCAAGCCAGTGTGCCATTCGAGGTAGTTGCCCGGGTAACCCGCCGCCGTCGGCACGCCCGACACGCCCAAGCCCTCGGTGCCGGGGTGAAGGGCAACCGGCAGGCCGCATTCGGCGGCGGCGGCGTAAATGGGATGATAGACGCGGTTGCCGTAGCCGGTGCGCGAGCCGCTCGGCATAAGCACTTGCACAAATTGCGGATGCGCCGCCCAACGCCGAATCTCGGCGGCGGCGTGTTGCGGGTCGGTTGGGGTCACATGAATGGAGGCCAAGATGCGCGGGCTGACCGACAGCCAATCGGCGGCGATGGCCTCATTGACCGCCGACATGAAAGCACAGGCAAAATCAGTCTCGGGCGACAGCCCAACATTAATATGATCGGCATTGAGAATACCATGCGACAACGCATAGCGGTCGAGATGATGTTTCACCATCGTGGCGGCGTCGGCGTCGGTGCGTTTGCCGTGTTCAGGTGAATCATCGGGTGCATAAACGTCGCTGCGCCGCACCCCGTTGGGGTTCCAATAACCGAGGCTGCCGGGGCCAACATTCCCCATGTGCAAACGCCGCCGCCAAGGCTGGGGCAAAAAATCGGCCACGCGCTGTGGGTCAATGTATGGGTGAATATCGGTATCAATAATCCAAGCTGGGTTGCTCATGATTTGTTTATTATATGTTTGATTTTATAGTTGACAGATATCCTACATGTGCGTATAATATGAAAATATGCTGAATTTGCTTAATGTCGTGCAAGCACCCATGCCGCTCAAACGGCTTGATACCTCGCCGTCGTTGGCACGTTCGGCGCAAGATGCCATACGCGAATACATTTTGACCAACCGCTTGCCGCCCGGCAGCGAATTGCCGCCCGAAACTGAGTTGGTGAAGCAAATGGGCATTAGCCGAAATTCGGTGCGCGAGGCGGTCAAGGCTTTGTCGGCGTTGGGTATGATCGAGGTGCGGCGCGGCAGCGGGTTGTATGTCGGCGATTTTTCGCTCGACCCGTTGCTCGATAGCTTGTCATATAACGTCTGGATGGAGCTAGATGCTTTGACCGATTTGTTGCAGGTGCGCCGGGTGCTGGAGACAGGCATGATTGGGCAGGCAATTGAGAAGATGCAGCCCGCCGACCATGCCAAGCTCAGGGTGATTTTGGCCGAGATGAAAGTGCGAGCCGAAAAGAATCAGGAATTTCCTGAAGAAGACCGCGAGTTTCATCGTTGTTTATTTTTGTGCTTAAATAATAAAGTGCTATTGAAATTGCTCGATAATTTTTGGCTGATGTTGCGCCGCGCCATCGAGAATTTCGACATTGCCAATGTGACTGTGATGCGCACCTATTGCGACCATGCCGAAATTGCTGAAGCAGTGATCGTGGGCGATGTTGAAGCGGCGCGGGTGAAATTGGGCCAACATTATGCTGGCGTGGCAGAACGGCTTGAACGGTCGCGGCAAACGCAGGCCAAGCTGAATGTTCGAGGCCATGCCGCACAACGCAATCAACCATTATGATTTTTTCAGATCTGTCGCATATCCGCGAACAAATTCGCATGACGCCTCATTTTGAGCAGGCGTTTCAATTTTTGGGCCAACCAGATTTGGCGGCTTTGCCCGATGGCCGAGCCGCGATTGATGGCGACAACGTTTACGCCGAAGTGCAATCTTATGCCACCAAACCGCAAAGTGCCGCCAAATATGAGGCGCATCGGCGCTATATTGACGTGCAATTTGTGGTGTCGGGCGAGGAATATATCGGTTGTGCGCCGATTGAAAAGCTCGATCTGACTACGCCGTATCACCAAGCGCATGATTATTTGCTGGGCGATGTGGCAGCGGGCGATGCTACGCTCGTGCGTTTGCAAGCCGGGCAATTTGCCGTGCTGTATCCATCCGATGCCCACGCGCCGCGTTTGGCGATAGATGCGCCAACGCAGGTTAAAAAAATCGTGGTCAAAGTGTCTGTGAGTTAAATTTTGCTAAGCAAAATTGTGTAAATCTACTAACTCTATTTCCAAACGTTCAAACTTTCAAAATTTCAAAGGAGGCTAAATGAAAAGCAAAATTCTATCGTTAGCTGTCGTGACAGGGTTGTCATTGGCAGCCTGTGCGACCCCCACCCCAACCGCCGCACCCAAACCCGCCGCGCCTGCGGCAACAACTGCACCCGCCGCACCTGCACCAGCGGCAACAACCGCACCCGCCGCGCCTGCGCCCACGACTGCACCGGCTCCGGTAGCCGCCCCGAGCAACGCCGCCAATGTGATCATTGGTGGTTTTGATGTCGGCCCCGGCGGTTTCCCTGAGCGTTTCGACAATTTCTTTGCTGGCGCGGGGCACTATCGCTTCGAGTTCTATCTGAGCAAATTGGTGCGCTATTGCGATGTTAGCCTGAGCAAGATGTGCGGCGATTTGGCTGAAAAGTGGGAAGTTGCGCCCGATGGCAAGACAGTCACATTCACCCTGCGCGATGCCAAATGGCATGACGGCTCGAAAGTGACTGCCGACGACGTAATTTTCACGATCAGCCGCCAGCTCGATAAGGGCGCCAGTCGCTACGGTGGCTCGTTTACCGCCATCACCGGCAGCAAAGACTATACCGAAGGCACAGCCAAGACGTTGGCCGGTTTGAGCGCCCCCGATGCCAAGACCGTCAAAATTGCCCTGGATAAGCCAAACACGCCTTTGCTCGACACCTTGTCGTTTATTGGCATTATTCAAAAGAAGCAATTTGAAAACGTGCCGCCCGCCGATCTCTCCAAGAGCGATTTGTGGAAGAATGGCATCATCGGCAGCGGCCCATTCAAATTGACCAAGTATGTTGCAGGCCAATATACCGAATTTGAAGCCTTTGCCGATTATTATGGCGGCAAGCCCAAAGTTGACAAGATCATCAATCGCCATTTCCCCGAAGCAGGCACAGCCTTGATCGCCTTGCAAAAGGGTGAAATTGACTTTACCTATGTGACCGTTGACGAGCTTGACAAGTTAAAGTCCAACGCCGACTTGAAGGTCATTGAAGGGCCGTCGTTGGTCGGTCAATCCATGTATTTCAATTTGCGCACCAAGGAGCTAGATGATAAGCGCGTGCGCCAAGCCATCATGCATGCGGTGGACCGCGATACCATCATCAAGACTTTGTGGAAAGGCACAGCCTTGCCAAGCAATTGTTTCTTCTCGCCCGCCGGGCCTTATAACAGCAAAGACGCCAATCCCTACAAGTATGACGTCGCCAAGGCCAAGGCGCTGCTGAAAGAAGCCAATGTGGATTTGGCGAAGTTGGGCGAAGTTGAGTTCTTGACCTATTACGGCGACCAATTGTCGAAAGATATGTTGGCTGTTATTTCAGAGCAACTCAAGGAAATTGGCCTGAAAACCAAGTTGCGCTTTGTGGATGTGCCGACGTTTAACGCCGAGTTTTACAACAAAGAGACAAAGTGGACCTTGGCATGGGTTGGCGCTGGCAACGGCCCCGAACCCGACAATATCTACACCTCGCACCACTCTAGCGAAGAATGGCCGAAGGGCATCAACATCAACGTGATCAAGAACGCCGCGCTCGACAAATTGCTCGACGAAGGCCGCGTTGAGGGCGACCCCGCCAAACGTCAAGCCATTTATCAGAAGGTTTGCCAATTGAGCAACGACGAAGCCTTGCGCGGGTATATGCTCGAAAGCACCCGCTACGGTGCGGCCAGCAAGAAACTAGGCAACTTCATCTACACCCCATCGCCGGGCGGTGGCCGCTATATGGCCTACCCCGAAAAGTGGACGAAGCAATAAACAAGCGTAAATAGGACTGACACGCATGGAAAATATTTCACCACAAAGAACACAAAGTCCACAAAGATAAGAAGGGGTTTCCGCGTAAATCTTTGAGTTCTTCGTGCGCTTTGTGGTGAAAATAAAATTTCGCGTAAGTCCCTAAGCAACAAACCATTTCAACTTTGCAGTAATCATCATATCTCCCTCACCTAGCCTCTCACCAAAGGAAAGGCTAGGTGAGGGGATAACGGTGGTCTTTAAAATATGTATCCCAATCCCCTGCGCAAAAAGATTAAAAACCGCGAATTGGTGCTTGGCACAGTCCTCGATGCGCCGACCGCGTTTGTGGCAGCCAGCGCTTGCCGTGCGGGCATTGATTTTTTGTGGATTGACACCGAACATGGCCCATATGGGGCCGAAAGCCTCGATGCCATTCCTTCGATTGTGCGCAATCGCGGGGTGGCCCCGATGATTCGGGTGGCGTGGAATGATCCGGCGCTGATCAAAAAAGCGTTTGATGTCGGCGCGGTTGCGGTCATGGTTCCCCAAGTTAACACCGCCGAAGAAGCCGCCCGCGCGGTGCAATATGCGCGTTACCCGCCGTTGGGGCAGCGCGGCATCTCGCCCAGTTGGCCGGTCATCGCGGGTGAAGATTGGCTCAACGTGATCAGAACCGCCAACGACGAGACGGTATTGGTGATACAGATCGAAAGCAAGCAAGCCTACGACAATTTGGATGAAATCATCAAAGTGCCGGGCATTGATGTGCTGCTGGTTGGGCCGATGGATCTCTCGGCCTCGCTCGGCATCGCCACCCATATGAGTGACCCAGCCGTGCAAGACATCATGCGCGATATCCCCAAGCGCGTGGCACACACCGATATCGCCATCGGCACAACCCTGAGCAGCCTCGACGAGCTAAAACAAAAGCGCGACTGGGGCTATCGTTTCCTCAACATCGGCAACCCAATCGGCTATGGGGTTCAGGTTGTCAAAGACCACGCCCGTATTTTGAAGAATGAGTGAATGGATGAATGGATGAATGGATGAATGAGTGAATGGGTGAATGAGTGATTGTTTGAAAGGATCTAATCAATCACTCACTCACTCACTCACTCATTCAGTCACTCATTCACCCATTCACCCATTCACCCATTTCCCCTATCTATGTTCCAATATATTATTCGCCGCGTTCTCATTAACCTACCGGTGTTAATTGGTATCACGATGGTGGTGTTTATTGCGATTGCGTTGGCGCCGGGCGACCCGATGGCAGCCTTTATCAGCCCCGAACTCGCCACCGATCCGGCGGTATTGGCGCGGCTGCGGGCCGAGTTTGGCTTCGACCAACCGATGTATGTGCGATATTTTCGCTGGCTAGAGCAGGTATTACAGGGCAATTTGGGCTATCGCATCAAAACCTTCGACCCCGTGTTGCTGATGATCGTGCAGCGCATTCCCGCCACGCTCATGCTGATGGCGAGCGCCTTGATCATCGGCATCGTCGTCGGCATTCCGCTCGGCATCTACTCGGCTCTCAAAAAATATTCATTGCCCGACATGCTACTCACGGCAGGGGTTTTTCTGGGCGTAAGCACGCCCGCCTTTTTGATCGGCTTGGGGGCGCTCTTTTTGTTCTCGTTGCAATTGCGATGGTTTCCGGCAGGCGGCATGCACACCCTCGGCCAACCCGAAACCCTGCTTGACACGCTGCATCACTTGGCATTACCGGCGCTCATTCTTAGCGCAAACTATATTGCCAGCATGTTGCGCTACACCCGCGCCAGCATGTTAGATGTCATCACCGAGCAATATGTCACCACCGCCCGCGCCAAAGGCTTGAACGAAAGCGCCGTCATTTTGCGCCACGCCCTGCGCAATGCCCTCATTCCCATCGTCACCGTCATCGGCTTCTCCATTCCCAACTTGTTGGCGGGCGCGGTGTTCACCGAAACCATTTTTGCATGGCCGGGCATGGGGTCGCTGTTTGTAGATGGCGTCAACTCGCGCGATTTTCCCTTGGTGATGGGCGTGACGCTGGTGACCGCCACCACGGTGCTCATCTGCAATTTGCTCACCGACATCGCCTACGCCTTCATCAACCCCAAGATTCGTTTTAGCTAGCTTTATGATGACATCCAGCACAAAAAAGCCCGCCGCGATGCCCTCTAACACCCCCGCTGCCCGCGCATGGCGGCGTTTTCGGCGCAGCAAATTGGCGGTATTGGGTGTGTTTTTGGTCGCACTCATGGCAATTTTGGCAATTGGTGCGCCGCTCATCGCCCAATATGACCCGCTCAAAAACGACCTGCTCAACCGCGCCAAACCGCCCACCCTCGATCATTGGTTTGGCACAGACCGCACCGGACGCGATGTATTTGCCCGCACCATTTATGGCGGGCGCATTTCGCTCATGGTCGGCTTGGTCGCCGTTACACTCTCCGTCACCATCGGCACAGTCATGGGCCTGATCAGCGGTTTTTATGGCGGCATTGTTGACAATTTTGTCATGCGGCTGACCGACGTCATCATGAGCTTCCCACCCATCGTCATTATCATGGCCTCCATTCCCATCACGGCCAATTTGATTTCGTCCGACAACAGCATTTTGGCGATGATGGCCGTGATCGGCCTGCTGACATGGCCGCAGTTGGCGCGGCTCATTCGCGGGCAAACCCTCATCATCCGCGAGACCGATTATGTCACCGCCTCGGCCTCGTTGGGCGCGAGCAAGGCGCGGCAAATGTTTGTGCATGTGCTGCCACAGTGTTTGGCCCCGCTCATGGTGTTTGCCACTTTCGGCATCGCCAATGCCATTTTGCTCGAGGCCGGCCTCAGTTTCTTGGGCCAAGGCGTGCAGCCGCCCACCCCCAGTTGGGGCAACATGGTCGAAAGCGCCCGCAGCCTCGATATTCTCGAAAACCTGCCCTGGACGTGGGTCGCGCCCGGCTTGTTCACCGTCATCACCGTCGTCTCGATCAATTTTATTGGTGATGCGTTGCGGGATGCGGTTGACCCGAAGTCGAAATAAAGTTAAAGGAGTATTGATGAATTTATTACCCGGTGTTACCTCTCATTATGTTCAAACCTCACGTTTGAAAATGCACTATTTGGCCTATGGCCCAGCCGACGGCATCCCCGTTGTGTTGATACACGGCAACCTCTCGACAGGGCGATTTTATGAGCACCTCATGCCAAACGCGCCCGACGGCTATCGCTTCATCATGCCCGATATGCGCGGGTTTGGTGATACCGAGCGCCTGCCGATTGACGCCACACGCGGCCTGCGTGATTGGGCCGACGACACGTATGCGCTCGTGCAAGTGCTGGGTATCACTCAGCCGGTGCATTTGTCTGGCTGGTCAACGGGTGGCGCTGCCGTTGCAGCCTATGCAATGGATCGCCCGTCGCAAGTGGCCTCGCTCACCTTCATTGACCCTGTTTCGCCCTATGGCTTTGGCGGCACGCATGTGGATGGAACCCCATGCTACCCCGATTATGCCGGTTCGGGCGGCGGCACGGGCAACCCCGATTTTGCCCAACGCATTGCCAATGGCGACCGCTCGTCAGAATCGCCGCTCTCGCCGCGCAATGTCATCAACTCGTCGTATTGGGCCGCCAGCCACCGCGAGCCAGCCGAGCGCGAAGACATGATTGTTGACGAATTGTTAAAATCGGTCACAGGCGACGACGGCTACCCGGGCGATTTCACCCCCTCGCCCAATTGGCCCGGCATCGCGCCCGGCACACGCGGCATTCTCAATGCCCTATCCGGCAAATATTGCAACTGGGCCGGCATCGTTGACATTGACCCCAAGCCACGTATTTTGTGGGTGCATGGCAGCGCCGATATCGTGGTGGCCGACGGCTCGGTGTGGGAGATGGGCACACTCGGCAAAATGGGCATCATCCCCGGCTGGCCGGGCGACGAAGTCTTTCCGCCGCAAATGATGGTAACCCAAATTCGCACTGTGCTGCAACGCTACGCCGACCAAGGCGGCAACGTGCAAATGGAAATGTTCGACGGCTCCGGTCACGGCCCCCCCTTCGATGCCGCCCAACGCTTTAGCGACACCTTCTTCGGGCACATTGTTAAATGAGTGAGTGGGTGAATGAGTGAATGAGTGATTGGAAACTCATTCACTCATTCACTCATTCACTCATTCCTTCATTCACCCATTCACCCATTCACCCATTCACCCATTCACCCATTCACCCATTCACCCATTCACCCATTCACCCATTCACTCATTCACTCATTCACCCATTCACTCATTTTCCATGCTCACCCAACAACTTCGGTTTTACCCCAATCGCCGCATTGTCACCGAGCCGCATGATGTGCCAAGACCGAGCGCCAATCAGGTGCTGGTCGAGGTGACGCATACGGCGGTCAGCGCTGGCTCAGAGATGAATTTCATTCGGCATGGCCCGCAAGCATATGGCATTACCCCCAAGCCTGACGACGCGGGTTATAACATTGGCTACATGGCGGCGGGTCGCGTAGCTGCGCTGGGCGAACGGGTCGAGGGCGTGGCGCTCGGCGCAAGGGTGCTGACCGGCGGCACACACGCCAGCCATTGTTTGGTGGATTTAGACAACCCGCACACCGTATTCGACTCGATTCCCGATGCGTTGGATGCTGGCGAGGCGTGTTTTGCCATTCTAGGCGATGTGGCCTTGCACGGCGTGCGCCGCGCCAATTTGCAAATTGACCAAGCGGTGGCGGTATTTGGTATGGGCATGGTTGGGCAGCTTACCTTGCAATTGGCGCGGCTGTCAGGCGCGTATCCACTCATTGCGGTGGATTTGGATGACGAGCGGTTGCAAGTAGCGGCGATGACCGGCGCGAGCCACACCATCAACGCCAGCCGCGAGGACGCAACCCAACGCATCCGCCAAATCACGACACAGCTTGGTCGCCCTGCAGGGGCCGAGGTGGTTTTTCATTGCACCCAAGTGCCGAGCATTTTGCAATCGCTGTTAGAGGCGTGCGCCAATCGCGGCAAAATTGTGCTGACCGGCAGCCCGCCCGGCACAGCCACCATTCGCCTGCAAGAAGATTTGCTGCGCCGCGAGATTACCATTACCGGCATTTACGAATCAGGCATGAACGAGGCGCATCCTTATTGGGCCTTCACCCGCGAGCGGAATCGCCACGCTTGTTTGCGCATGATGGCGCAAGAAAGCCTGCACATCGCCCCGCTCATCTCGCACCGCGTCCCCTTTACCCGCGCTCAAGCCATCTACGACATGCTGGCCAGCAGCCCCAGTGGTTGGCTAGGCGTTGTGTTTGAGTGGGGAATGGGGGAATGGGGGAATGAGTAACGAGTAACGAGTAATGAGTAACGCTATTGAGTTGAAATAAATGACAGAATGAGTCCGAACGGCGATCAATCCTTCGTCAGGCTCAGGATCGCGCTACATAACAACGCCAGTTACACCGGCTGAGTTTGCAGCCCACGTAGTGGGCGTTGTTATGTAGCGCGGGGATTGATCCCCGTGCGGGTGCGGCACATGGAATTTTGCTGCCCGCTAAGATTTTCAATCGCTCATTTATTTTCGCTGAATGGCCTAACGAGTAATGAGTAACGAGTAATGAGTAATGAGTAACGAGTAATGAGTAACGAGTAATGAGTAACGAGTAAGGCTATTGCGTTGAAATAAATGACAGAATGGGTTAGCCCGAACGGCGATCAATCCGTCGTCAGGATCAGGATCGTTCTACATAACAACGCCGGTTACACCGGCTGAGTTTGCAGCCCACGTAGTGGGCGTTGTTATGTAGCGCGGGGATTGATCCCCGCGCGGGTGCGGCATATGGAGTTTTGCTGCCCGCTAAGATTTTCAATCGCTCATTTATTTTCGCTGAATGGCCTAACGAGTAACGAGTAACAAGTAACGAGTAACGAGTAATGAGTCAATTTACTCATTACTCATTACTCATCACTCATCACTCATCACTCATCACTCATCACTCATCACTCATCACTCATCACTCATCACTCATCACTCACCACAGATTAATCCCATGCACCCATCCACCTTCACCCCCGCCGAACTTGCGGCAAACCAAAAGCACCGACGGTGGCTCGATATTGCACCGAGGGCCGACGGCGGGATGTGGCAACTGCCAGTGCTGTGTGTGCGCGGGGCGCAGGCGGGGCCAAGTCTGACAATATTTGGCGCGGTGCATGGCGATGAATATGACGGGCCGGAGGTCATTCAGCGCGTGTTCGAGCAGGTGCAGCCCGCCGAATTGCGCGGCACGTTGCTCATGCTGCCGGTGTGCAATGTGCCCGCCTACGAGGCCATTCAACGTTGCTCGCCAATTGACGGCGCGAATTTGGCCCGCGTTTTTCCCGGCAACCCCGATGGCAGCCTCACCGAGCAAATCGCCTATTGGCTGACCGAAAAGTGCATTCGCGGGGCCGACATGCTGCTCGATATTCACAGCGCGGGCCTCGCCTACGATTTGCCTAATTTGGTGGGCTGGACGCACAGCGAGGCGACACACCACAAGGCGGGTGAGGCGGCAGCGCGGGCGTTTGGTGCGCCCGTGCTGTGGGCGCATCCCGCGCCAGTGCCGCCCGGGCGCAGCCTCAGCGCCGCCGATGCGCTCGGCGTGCCATCGTTTTACACCGAAGCACCGGGGGCCGGACGGGTCAGCGCCGAGACCTTGCGCATTTTTGTGCGCGGCGTGTTCAATCTCATGCACCACATGGGCATGATGAACAACACAGCCTCGCCCGTGCCCGCGCCCGCAGCGCTTGAGCTTGTCGGCAACGGCAACCTTGACCAAACCGTGCTCGCGCCATGCGACGGGCATTTTCGCGCCGAGGTCGGGCTGTTGCAATCGGTGACCGCCGGGCAGCGGCTCGGCGCAATTTACGATTTGCTTGGCAATGTCTTGTCCGACATCACCAGCCCAGTCACAGGGCGCGTTGTTCTGCTACGTGCCCTGCATCGCGTCAAAACCGGCGACGGCGTGGCGCATGTGGTTTGAGGCAGGGGGCAGGGGGCAAGTGGCAAAGTTGCAGGGGGCAAGTGGCAAAGTTGCAAAGTGGCCGGTGGCAAGTGGCAAAGTGGCAACGTGGCAGGTTGCAAAGTGGCAGGTGGCAAGTGGCAACCCCGCAACCTGCAACCTGCAACCCTGCAACCTGCAACCTGCAACCTGCAACCCTGCAACCTGCAACTTTGCAACTCTGCAACCTGCAACTTTTACAATTTAAAGGAAAAATATGTCAAAACGACCCTCTGGCTTAATTGCCGCTACGTATACCGCCTTTCACGCGGATGGTAGCCTAAACCTAAACCCAATTGAAAAACACGCCGACCTGCTGGTGCGCAATGGCGTAAAAGGCTGTCTCTTATACACATCT
>JAHBAL020000148.1 GCA_018500105.2 Anaerolineae bacterium | reverse complement strand
CCCCCACCACCGCTCCGGCCCCGGCCAAGCCAACTGAGGCCCCAAAGCCAGCCGCGACTGCTGCTAAGAAGGAAGCCATTATCGGTCTGATTACCAAGACCGAAACCAACCCCTTCTTTGTGAAGATGCGCGAAGGCGCCACCAAGATGGCCGCCGATAAGGGCGCCAAGTTGCTCACCGGCGCAGGCAAGGCCGACGGCGACAATGCCGGTCAAGTTGCCGCGCTCGAAAACATGGTTGCCGCCGGTGCACAAACCATTTTGATCACCCCCAGCGACTCAAAGGCCATTGTGCCGGCCATCAAGAAGGCACGTGACGCGGGTGTGATGGTGATTGCGCTCGACAGCCCCGCTGACCCGCAAGACGCCACCGATGCTCTGTTTGCCACCGACAACTACAAAGCCGGTGTGTTGATTGGTCAATATGCCAAAGCCGCTTTGGCTGGCAAGGCCCCCAAGATCGCCACCCTCGACCTTTTCCCCGGTCACCCAGTTGGCGCTCAACGCCACAATGGTTTCTTGCAAGGTTATGGTTTGCAAACCTTTGATGCCAAGAACAACGAGCTAGCCAAGCCCGCCGAAGTGGTGTGTATGGCCGACAGCTTTGGCGACCAAGCCAAGGGCCAAACCGCGATGGAAAACTGCTTGCAAAAAGACCCAAGCATCAACTTGGTTTATACCATCAATGAACCCGCCGCCGCTGGTGCTTATCAAGCGCTAAAGAAGGCTGGCAAGGAAAAGGATGTCGTCATCGTGTCAGTTGACGGCGGTTGCGCTGGTGTTGCCAACGTCGAAGCCGGCATCATTGCTGCCACCTCACAACAATATCCATTGTTGATGGCGGCCAAGGGCGTAGAAGCCGGTATTGAATATGCCGCAAGTGGCAAGAAAGTGAGCGGCTACACCGACACCGGTGTCACCCTCATCGCCAACAAGGCGGTGGCTGGTGTTGACAGCAAAGACGTGAAGACTGGTCTCGATTTGTGCTGGGGCGACAAGCCAGCCGCTGGTGGCGCCAAGAAAGAAGCCATCATCGGCCTCATTACCAAGACCGAAACTAACCCCTTCTTCGTGAAGATGCGCGAAGGCGCCACCAAGATGGCGGCTGACAAGGGCGCCAAGTTGCTCACCGGTGCAGGCAAGGCCGACGGCGACAATGCCGGTCAAGTTGCCGCGCTCGAGAACATGGTTGCCGCCGGTGCCACCACCATTTTGATCACCCCAAGTGACTCGAAGGCCATTGTGCCCGCCATTAAGAAGGCGCGTGACGCTGGTGTGCAAGTGATTGCGCTCGATAGCCCAACCGAACCCGCCGATGCGGTTGATGGTCTGTTTGCGACCGACAACTACAAGGCTGGCGTGTTGATTGGTCAATATGCCAAGGCTGCTTTGGGCGGCAAGGCCCCCAAGATCGTCACCCTCGACCTCTTCCCCGGTCACCCAGTGGGCGCTCAACGCCACAACGGTTTCTTGAAGGGGTATGGTTTGCAAACCTTTGAGGCCAGCAACAACGAACTCGCCAAGCCCGCCGAAGTGGTGTGTATGGCCGATAGCTTTGGCGATCAAGCCAAGGGTCAAACCGCAATGGAAAACTGCTTGCAGAAGAACCCAGATGTCAACCTCGTGTACACCATCAACGAACCCGCCGCCGCCGGTGCTTATCAAGCGCTGAAGAAGGCTGGCAAAGAAAAGGATGTCGTGATCGTGTCGGTTGACGGCGGTTGCGCCGGTGTGAAGAACGTCGAAGCTGGTATCATTGCCGCCACCTCACAACAATATCCCTTGTTGATGGCAGCCAAAGGTGTGGAAGCCGGTGTGGCTTATGCCGGTGGTGCAGCCAAAGTGAAAGGCTATACCGACACAGGCGTCACCCTCATTGCCAACAAGGCAGTGGCTGGTGTTGACAGCAAAGATGTGAAGACCGGCCTCGATTTGTGCTGGGGCGAAAAATAGTTAGTTGATTAGGAAAGTGGATAGTGGATAGTGATAGTGAATAGAAAATAAGTTCACTATCCACTATCCACTATCCACTATCCACTATGACCAATTTCACACAAGCGATGTCCACCCAAACCTCAAAACCATCCACACAAGCCTCATCTTCGATCATGAGCAAATTGCCGCCGTTGACGATTTTAGGCCCACTCGCCGCTTTATTACTTTCAATTATTTTCTTTTCATTACAATCAGATCGCTTTTTGGCTGGGCGAAACTTTTCGCTGATCGTTCAACAAGTGATGGTTGTGGGTGTTTTAGCCATTGGACAAACTCTCGTGGTGCTGACTGGTGGTATTGACTTATCGAACGGGATGGTGATGTCGTTGGGGCAAGTGGTCATGACCAAATTTGCGGTTGACCTCGGCATGAACCCATATCTGGCCATTGTGTGTGGGTTGTTGGTAACAATGGGCTTTGGCTTTTTGAATGGCTTGCTCATCACCCGCATCAATTTGCCGCCTTTTATCGTCACACTCGGCACACTCAATATTGCCTTCGCCATTACCCAAATTTATTCAAAAGCGCAAACGGTGTCAAATGTGCCCGAACCGATGTTGGTGCTGGGCGAAACCTTCAAGATTAGCGAAACCACGATTACTTATGGCTCAATCTTGATGATCTTTTTATTCTTGTTTGTGTGGTTTGTATTGCGCGACACCGCCCCCGGTCGACATGTGTATGCGGTGGGCAATAACCCCGAAGCCGCCCGTCTAAACGGTATTCCATCCAAGCGGGTTTTGCTCATCATCTACACCTTAGCAGGGTTGCTGTATGGCATTGCGGCGCTGCTGTTGGTGGCCCGCACCAGCGTGGGCGACCCCAACGCAGGCCAAACCGAAAACCTAGAAAGCATCACTGCGGTGGTGTTGGGCGGCACAAGTTTGTTTGGTGGGCGCGGCAATGTGCTTGGCACACTCATCGGGGCGCTCATCGTCGGCGTCTTTCGCAACGGCCTCACGCTTATCGGCGTGCCCTCGGTCTATCAAATCCTCATCACCGGCATCTTGGTCATCTTGGCTGTTGCCACCGACCAACTCTCGCGCCGCAAAGGCTAAACCGCCCGTATTTTTAATATTCGAGTTACACAGCCATGTCAAACCCAACTCCTACTCCGGTTTTAGCCGCCAAAAATTTGATCAAGCGTTACGGCCAAGTCACCGCGCTTGATGGTGCAGATTTTGAATTGTTGCCCGGCGAAATTTTGGCCGTCATCGGCGACAACGGCGCTGGCAAATCCACCCTCATCAAAGCCTTGTCTGGCGCTATCGTGCCCGATTCAGGCGAAATCAAACTAGACGGCAACCTAGTGCATTTCAAAAACCCGTCCGATGCCCGCAAAGCCGGCATCGAGACCGTGTATCAAGATCTGGCCGTCGCCCCGGCCATGACCATCGCCGAAAATTTGTTTTTGGGCCGCGAAATTAAACGCGGTGGCTTGCTGGGCAAACTACACGTCATCAACAAAAAGCAAATGCTCGAAGAAGCCGTGAAATACATGCAAGAGCTAAAAATCGGCATTCGCTCGATGACACAACCCGTCGAAACGCTATCGGGCGGGCAGCGCCAAGGCGTCGCCGTCGCCCGTAGCGCCGCTTTTGCCAAACACGTGGTTATTCTCGACGAACCCACCGCTGCCTTGGGCGTGAAAGAATCGGGCATGGTGCTTGATCTCATCCGCCGTGTGCGTGACCGTGGCTTGCCCGTCATTCTCATCAGCCACAACATGCCGCACGTGTTCGAAATTTCTGATCGCATCCACATTCAACGACTAGGCCGCCGCGCCGCGTTGGTCAACACCAAAGATATCAGCATGCCTGACGCCGTCGCCATTATGACAGGCGCCAAAACCCTCTAAATTTAAGAGGCCGATCGGCCTCAAACCAGTCGGTTTTGTTTCTTTTCTCCTTTGCAAGAGTGAATGCACCTGCTCCATTGGGTGAGGGGCGGGTGTATTTGCTTTTAATTGATATACTAACAACGTCTGAGATGAAGTTAATTAACCAGCAACCATCCATTTCCGATGTCGCTGAACAAGCCGGTGTCTCTACGGCTACCGTTTCAAGAGTGTTATCGGGGCATCCACACGTCAGCGATTCACTACGCGACAAGGTGAACGGCGTCGCCCGTGCTTTGGGCTATCGCCCAAATCGGGTGGCCCGCAATTTACGCACCCAACGCACCCAATTGATCGGTCTAATCGTATCCGACATTCAAAACCCATTTTATACCAGCATGGTGCGGGCGGTTGAAGATGTGGCGTATCAACAACAATATAGCTTGTTATTGTGCAACTCAGACGAAGACCCCGAAAAAGAGCAGTTTTACATCGAATTTATGCGCGATGAACGAGTGGCTGGGGTGATTGCGTCACCAACCTCTGAGGCGACTACATCGCTACAAGCCTTGCACGAAGCAGGGATCCCAGTCGTTGCCATTGACCGCCGCTCATCCTCCACGCCAGTAGACACGGTTATGCTCGACCATGAAAAAGCCGCGTTTGAATTGACACAACACCTCGTCAGTTTTGGGCATCAGCGCATTGGCGCAATCGTGGGCAATATGCAGACCACCTCTGGCGCTGAACGCATGAAAGGCTTTTTGAACGCCATGCGCGGCGCTGGCCTTACACCCGACCCAGAACTCATTCGCCAAATCAAGCCTAACGAAAAAGAAGGTTATCAGGCTGCCTTGTCGTTGTTGTCACAAGCCGCCCCGCCCACCGCCTTATTTACCGGCAACAACCTCATCTCAATGGGCGCACTCAAAGCCATTCAAACCAAACAACTGCGCATCCCCGACGACATTTCAATTGCAGGGCACGACGATTTGCCTTGGATGACCCTCATTCAACCCGCGCTCACCGTCGCCGCCCAACCCATTTATGAAATGGGCCGCCAAGCCACCGAATTACTCATGGCACGTATTCAGGGCGACACCGAACCCGTGCATGAATTACGCCTGCAACCCAGCATGATGATTCGTCAATCGTGCGGGCCAGCGCTGGGGCGACGCAATGGGGTGCATAAGGCTTAGGTGGATAATGGCCTCATGCGCCGCCGCTTCGCCTTACAGTTCCAAGATTTTTACTTATTGCTCAAATTCCTTGCCAAATGGCTGATATTTGGCGGGGCAGTTGGCGTATCTGTCTCTTATACACATCT
>JAHBAL020000195.1 GCA_018500105.2 Anaerolineae bacterium | reverse complement strand
GTGATGTAGTTTTGTGGACGTAACCGGGCCCCACCGAGGTCTTCGCCGGCGCCTTCGGCGGCGGCTTCAAATGTGTATAAGAGACAGGCTTAAGGCCATTTGGCACGATGACCAGTGTGCCCGCCACCACATTTGCGCCTTTGTTCAAGTTGTTATAGGGCAAACCAGCAATCTCTTCGGTCTTTGCCTTAAATTTCTTGGCGATGCTATCCAGCGTGTCGCCAGACTCAACTTTGTAATACACCCCATCTACTGGCAAAATGGTTAAAATTTGCCCAAGGCTAAGGTGGTCGGGGTCTTCTTCGACTTCGGGGTTCGACCATGCCAACGTGGAAGGTTCAAGCCCGAAGCGGTTCGAAAGCCCTTCGATGGTGTCGCCGGGTTGCACCGTATAAGTAAAGACGCTGCGTCTTTCTTCCACCTGTTTGACCGTGCTGGGCAAAGCAAAGCGCTTGATCAAGCCATCATCTTGATTGGCGAGGGTGGCGTAATGGTGTTGTTGGCTATACAGCGCAAACAAATTGCGGCTGTTGAGGGTATTGCGGGCCGCAACAGGCGAATTTGGGTCTATGGGAGATAACACATTGTCGCCGAGCGCAGGGTTGCCGACATCGGGGCGGGCAATTGCACCCGCCGGGCCGCCGGGCGCGGTTTCAACGTTGACCTTGGCGGTGTTTAGGCGGGCGCCAGCCAGCAACACCGCCACAATTGCCACGGCAATAATGGCAATGTGGGATGTGTAGCGCCCAATAATAATGATGATGCGCCAACGTAAATCGTGATCTGGCTGTCCGCCCAGATATTCGCCAACAACCCGCTGGAGGGCGTTTGCGGCAGAGCGAACAAGACTGCGGTCTTCATCCATAAGCTAAAGTGACCACTACATGCTAACACAAATATTTTTTTACTGCAATGAAAAGTGATGCACCTTTCGATGGACAAATTTTGCCATATGAGAGTGCGCTAAAATAGCAATCCTATGAAAGCCCAAGTTTGTGTCAAGCGCGTTGCCAATGTGGGGGCACGTTCACACCTTGTGAATATCGGCGATCGCGGGGCCATGATCGAGCAATTTTGGAAATGGGAAGCAGCTTAACCAGTTTGGGTTCTAAATGCTGTGTGCTTTGTTCATCACTTAACGGCTTAGCACTTAGCACTTAACACTTCGGACTTAGCACTTTTACTTTCTAAAACTTTTATTTTTTTCTGCAACCATGAACAACAATCAATTTAACGCCCGCGCCGAATTAACTTATAAGGGCGGCACGGTCACCATTTACCGCCTCGATGCCCTGAGCAAGGCTGGCATTGGGCATGTGGACAAATTGCCTTTTAGCATGAAGGTGATGTTAGAGCAAGCTTTGCGCCAATGTGACGATTTTGAGATTACGCAAGATGATGTCAAGCGTTTGGCGAATTGGAATGCCAAGGCCGTTGCGCCGGTCGAATTGCCATTTAAACCCGCCCGTGTCATTTTGCAAGACTTTAGCGGCGTGCCGTGTTTGGTTGACTTGGCTGCCATGCGCAGCGCCTTGGCCAAATTGGGCGGCGACCCGGCCAAAGTCAACCCGCTCGTGCCAGTAGATATGGTGATTGATCACTCGGTGCAAGTGGACTTTTTCGGCAGCAAAGATGCGTTTATGCTCAACCTTGAGCAAGAATTTAAGCGTAACAACGAACGTTATAAATTTGCCAAGTGGGGGCAAAATGCCTTCAAGAATTTCCGCGTTGTGCCACCGGGCACCGGCATTGTGCATCAGGTCAACCTCGAATATTTGTCGAAGGTGACGGTCTTGCGCGATGGCGTGGCTTTCCCCGATACGTTGGTCGGCACAGACAGCCACACCACCATGATCAATGGCTTGGGCGTGGTCGGTTGGGGCGTGGGCGGTATTGAAGCCGAGGCCGTGATGGTTGGGCAGCCGTTGTATATGGTGACGCCCGAAGTGATCGGCTTTAAGTTGTCGGGCAAGGCCAAAGACGGCGTAACCGCCACCGACATCACCCTAACAGTCGTGCAAATGTTGCGCAAGAAAGGCGTGGTCGAGAAATTTGTCGAATTTTATGGGCCGGGCTTGAGCAGCATGAGCTTGGCTGACCGCGCCACCATTGCCAACATGGCCCCCGAATACGGCGCGACGATGGGCTTTTTCCCCATTGACGACGAAACGCTGCGCTATATGCGCAACAGCGGGCGCGGCGACGAGGCCGATTTGACCGAGGCTTATGCCAAGGCGCAGGGCATGTTCCGCACCGACGACATGGCCGACCCCGAATTTACCGACACGCTCGAACTCGATTTGAGCACGGTCGAGCCAAGTGTGGCTGGCCCCAAGCGCCCGCAAGATCGCGTGGCATTGGCTAGCGTCAAGAAGCAATTCACCGGCGCACTGACCGCCCCGACCAAAGATCGTGGCTTTGGTCTGAAAGACAGCGAACTCGACAAGAAGGCGTATGTCAAGCACAACGACGAGAAAGTTGAAATGCGACACGGCGCAGTGGTCATTGCCGCCATCACAAGCTGCACCAACACCAGCAACCCCAGCGTGATGTTGGGCGCGGGTTTGGTGGCGAAAAAAGCGGTGGCGAAGGGTTTGACCGTGCCGCCGTATGTCAAGACCAGCCTTGCGCCGGGCAGCAAAGTGGTGAATGAATATTTGAAGGACGCCAATTTGCTCGAACCGCTCGAGGCGTTGGGCTTTCACATCATCGGCTACGGCTGCACGACCTGTATCGGCAACAGCGGCCCCTTGCCGCAAAAAGTGGCCGCCGCTGTGAGCGAGAGCAATATCGTGACGAGCGCCGTGATTAGTGGCAACCGCAACTTTGAAGGCCGCGTTCACCCCTTGGTCAAGGCCAACTATTTAGCCTCGCCGCCGTTGGTGGTGGCCTATGCGTTGGCGGGCAGCACCGATATTGACATCACCACCGAGCCAATCGGCACCGGCAGCGATGGCAACCCAGTGTACTTGAAGGACATTTGGCCGACCACGCAAGAAGTGCAAGCGGCGGTCGAGGCGCATATTAAGCCAGAAATGTTTACTGGTCAATATGGCAATGCCTTTGCGGGCAGCGCCGAATGGCAAGCCATTAGCGGGGCCGAGGGCCAACTGTATGCGTGGGATGAATATAGCACCTATATTCAAGAACCGCCGTATTTTGATGGCTTGACGCTGACCCCGCCAGATGTGCAATCGGTGACGGATGCGCGGGTGTTGGGGTTGTTTGGCGATTCGATCACGACTGACCATATTTCACCAGCGGGCGATATTGCGCTGGCTAGCCCAGCCGGTCGCTGGCTTGAGGATCACGATGTGGCGAAGGAAGATTTTAACCAATATGGCGCACGACGCGGTAATGACAAGATCATGACACGCGGCACGTTTGCCAATATTCGGCTGAAGAACCAGTTGTTGCCCGGCACCGAAGGCGGCATCACCAAGTATCACCCGACGGGCGAGACGATGGCGATTTTCGACGCAGCGATGAAGTATAAGGAGAGCCAGACGCAGTTGATTGTGTTGGCTGGCAAGGAATATGGCACGGGCAGCAGCCGCGACTGGGCGGCCAAGGGCAGCAATTTGCTCGGTGTGCGGGCCGTCATCGCCGAGAGCTTCGAGCGCATTCACCGCAACAACTTGGTCGGCATGGGGGTGTTGCCGTGTCAATTCTTGCCCGGGCAATCGTGGGAGAGCGTGGGGCTGAAGGGCGACGAGCGCTACAGCATTGCGCTGGATGGCAGTTTGACCCCGCGCCAAACCTTGACGGTGAATGTGACGCGCCCGGATGGCAGCACGTTCAGCTTCGAGGTGATGAGCCGCCTCGATACGCCGGTTGAGGTGAACTACTATAAGAATGGTGGTATTTTGCAGACGGTGTTGCGCAATATGGCGCGGTAGAGTGGCAAGTAGGAAGTGCTAAGTGCTAAGTGCTGAGTTTTGAGGGAAGGGCCTATCGGTGATGATAGGCTCTTTTTTTGTTCTTCTCTTTCATATTCCGCTATACAATCCACCCCATATGATCATCCAAACCGCACCCGAAGGCCAACACCATTTCGTCATTCGCCAACCCGACCACTGCCGCATGTCGGGGCAATTGGCTGCCGCGTTTGGCGGCGGCCAATTTGCCACGCCTGACCCACATGATTACATCACGCATGTGGCGGCGCATCACGACGAGGGCTGGGATATTGTGGACAACAACGCCCGACGCGACCCGCGCACAGGCATGCCGTATCATCTGACACAGACCCCACTGCTCGATTTAGTCGCCACCGGCTCACGCACGCCCGATTTCAACGAGTGGCGGCATCCGTTTTGCGGCATTATTTCGTCTATGCACACCTACGGGCTGTATCACGGGCGCTACGGTTTGTCCGACAAGATTTTTATTGATGTCATCACGCCCGAACTGAAGCCCAAAGTGCAAGCTATGCTGCAAGGCGAACTAGACCGCCAAGCTCGCTTGAAGGCGCAGCTACGGGCCAACCCCGCCACCGCCCATTGGGCCGAAGATGACTTTTTGTTTCATCACTACAAATTGTTGCAATTTTTCGACACGTTGTCGCTCTATTTTCACATGAATCACGCGGCTGCGCGTGGCGAAGCCAGCTTTAAGAACGTGCCGCGCAAACTGGGCGATGATGTCACCGTGACTATTCGTCCGGCGGGGGATGGCGTGTATGCTCTGTCGCCGTATCCATTCAGCCACAACGGCCTGCAAATTTGGGTGGAGGGTTGCTATCTCAAACAGGTGGACGACAACGCCGACGTGCCAACCGTCTTGCGCAACGCCCCACGTGGGCGACAATGGATGACGCTTGTAGAAGGGTAGTTGAGCGTTGAGAGTTGAGAGTGATAGTGGATAGAATCTCTAATCCCCAATCCTTAATCTCTAATCCCCAAGCGTTTTCCAAACTTGATCGAGGGCAATGAGGGCGGTGATGGAATGCGCCCCATGCCCGCGATAGGTTGCGCCAGACAGCGAGTAGTCGTGCAACCAGTAGATGTTGAGGTGAACATTGTCCGTTTCCAATCCGTTATTGGGGATGGTTTGTGCCACCAGATCAAAGTCCCATAGTGGCAAACTGTATTCGGCGGCGAGTTGGCGCAATACGCGGTTGCGCCCGCCGTCGGGGTCTTGAAATCGGTCGGCTTTCGTGCCGATGATCGGGATGACGCCTTGCTCAATACAATAATCGAGCACCTTGCGCATCATCTTGCCAAAGGTGGCCGGGTCGCTGCCATCATTCGAGCCGATGCGGATGAACGCCACGCTGGGCTTGCTCAACCGAAATTCACATTCTAACGGCCCCTCGTTCGACAGACATTTGTTATGGTCGGCCCACAACGGGTCAAATAATGCCCACGCGCTCATGCCGCGTTTGACCGCCATGCTGGGCCGCGCAAACGAGCCGAGATAATAATTGATGGTGGGCTGCAAATAGGTGTAGGGGCCAAGCGTATATGGCCCGCTGTCAAAACGATCTAAAAAATGTGGCGGCTCGATGATGCTGTCGCCCACCTTTACAAACACATTAGGTTGATTGCCCAGCCCTTGCCCGCGTGCATAAATATCTGTCTCTTATACACATCT
>JAHBAL020000287.1 GCA_018500105.2 Anaerolineae bacterium | reverse complement strand
TTAGATTGGTTTAGGCAATGGGGATCCCTCACAGTTTACCCTGAGCCTGTTGAAGGGTTTCGGGATGACACTTTGAATTTTGAACTTATCGGGAGATGAACACAGAATTTAAGCCCCAAGCGCCTTCAGCAACCGCTCAATATCGTCTGCGGTGTTGAACAAATGCGGCGATACACGGATGCCAGCCGGGCGTTGGGCGGCATAAATATGCGCGGCGTTGAGCTTGTCTAAAATCGCCACATCGCCCTCGGCGCTGCCGCTGGTAAACACCACGATGCACGATTGATGCTGCGGGTCGTCTGAGCGCAACACGCGCAGATGCGGCAAATGGCGCGTTAGCCCGTCGTGCAATTGGTTGGCGAGGGCGTGGTTGGCGGCGCGGATATTGGCAATGCCGACCGCCTCGATCAAACTGAGCGACGCATTTAAGGCTGTGATGCCCATTTTGTTGCCGCCACCGGCGGCGTAACGCTGGGCGTTGGGCTGCCAGATTGGGCCAGCGGGGTCGAGTGGTGAGCCAGCCGCTAGCGATTGTTGCCCGACAAAGGTGGGGCGGATGTGGTTGAGTGCGTCGGGCGCGACATATAACCCGCCGATGCCGAAACCGGCCAACAGCCATTTGTAGCCGTGAAACGAGAGCGCCGAGACGCGCATGGTTTGCAAATCCAAACATTCTGCGCCGACGCTGTGAATGCCATCTACGATGAGCAGCACCCCAGACTGGGCGCAGCGTTGCCCTAATGCTTCTAAATTGATGCGGTAGCCGGTGTTCCACGCGATGGCGCTACAGATGACCGCTCGTGTGCGTCCGTCCACCTGCGCCATGATCTCATCCACCGAGACGCCCGCGCCTTGCCACGCCGCCACCCGCACCTCGACGCCGAGACGCGGCAAATTTGCCAGCGCGGCCTGCACCGACGGAAATTCGCGGGCAGGAAAAACGAGGTTGTCGCCCGCCCGCCAATCTATGCCACTGATACACACATTCAGCCCATAGGTGGTGTTGGGGCCAAAGACAAATTGCTCGGCGGGGGCGTTGAGCAGCCGCGCCAAGCGCTGGCGGGTTTCACCAAACACGGCGGCTTCGTCGCCGCTACTGTCGGGGCCAAGCACTTGTTGCTGGGCGGCAAAGGTTTGCACGGCTTGGGTGGTGCGCGTCGGCCAAGGTCCTTGGGTCGCCGTGTTTAGGTAGGTGCAGGTTTGGGTGATGGGGAATTCGGCATGAAAAGATGTCATGGGGAAAGTATAAGTAATTACGAATTATGAATTATGAATTGGGGGCAGCGCCGCTATGTAGCGCCGCCAAGATGGCGGCGCTACATAGCGGCGAGACCTATACCATCACCTCAATCAACTTCGGCCCTTGCGACTGCATCGCCCGCGTCATGGCGGCGTTAAATTCGTCGAGCGTGGTGGCGCGGCTGGCAGGCACACCCATACCTTGCGCCAACTGCACAAAATCGAGCGTGGGTTGGTCAATGCGCAGCATGGCATCGGCCTTCGGGCCAACGGTCGTCATGCCCACGCCTTTCATCTCGCCCTGCAAAATGCGATACGCCCGATTGTTAAACAGAATCGTCGTCACGTCCAATTGCTCCCGCGCCATCGTCCACAACGACTGAATGGTATACATGGCTGAGCCATCCGCCTCGGTGTTGATGATCTTGCGGCCCGGGCAGGCAATGGCTGCCCCGACCGCCACCGGCAAGCCTTGCCCAATTGAGCCGCCGGTCACGGTGAGCAAATCGTGCATTGGGGCGTGAGCCAAAAATGGGTCGGCCATGCGCCCAGAGGTCACTGATTCGTCGGAAAAGACCGCGCCTTCGGGCAAATGCGCCGCCACCGAGGCCCAAATTGAGTCGAGCGTGAGTGCGCCCGTCGGGCGTTCGGGTTTGCGATAGGCGACGGGGGGCAATTCGTGCGGCGCGTCCAGCGCCTCGGCCAAGGCCTCAAGCGCTGACACAATGTCTTGCTCTAGCGTCGCCAGCGTGTGAATGTGGCAATCGGCGGGCCACAGCTCGCTGGGCAAATTGGGGTAGCCGAAAAAGCCGACCGGCGCTTTGGCCCCCACCAGCACCAAATGTTGGCAGCCTTCCAATTGCTTCAGCGCTTGGGGAATTGGGTAGGCGATGCGCTCGATTTCGGGCACGCCCAAGCCGCGTGGCATGCGGCCTGTAAAGCGGTCGCTGAGCAATTTGGCCCCCGTTGCCGCGCCGATGCGGGCCGCTAAGGTCATGCCGCGTTGGGTCAGGGCAGCGTTGCCGATGTAAATGGTGGCACGTTCGCCGCGTCGCAAGATGGCGGCAATTTGGTCAATCGTGGCCCCATCCACCGCCGCCGGTGCTGGCAAGGGCAAGGGCTGGGCTGGCGCACTCGACGCATTCCACATGCAATCGCCGGGGAAGATAATCGTCGCCACTTGACCGGGCGGCTGCATGGCTGCCACAATGGCCTCGGCCCCGTCTTGCGGCACACTGGCGGCGCTGGCACAGCGGCGAATCCAGCCGCTCACGCCCTGCGCAATGCTTTCGATGTCGCTGGTCAGCGGCGCGTCATGCTTCAAATGCCAACTGGCGTGTTCGCCGACGATGTTAATCAGCGGGCTGTGGGCGCGGCGGGCATTGTGCAAATTGGCGAGGCCATTGCCCAAGCCCGGCCCCAAGTGCAGCAGCGTGCAGGCCGGCTTGCCTGCCATGCGGGCATAGCCGTCGGCTGCGCCGGTGCATACGCCCTCAAACAAGCCCAATACCGTCCTCATGCCCGGCACGCGGTCTACCGCCGCCACAAATGCCATCTCGGACGTGCCGGGGTTGGTAAAACACACATCAACCCCGCCATTGACGAGGGTTTGGATTAAGGATTCTGCGCCGTTCATGATAAATGGGTGAATGAGGGAATGGGTGAATGGGTTGATTGGTTGATTGGTTGATTGGGTTGATTGGTTGATTGGTTGATTGGTTGAT
>JAHBAL020000325.1 GCA_018500105.2 Anaerolineae bacterium | reverse complement strand
TCCGTCTCGTGGGCTCGGAGATGTGTATAAGAGACAGGCTAAACCCAATGCCTCACCAGTTGCCACCAGCGCATCATCAGGCAGCGCAAGTGGTGCTGGAAGCGCCATTACCGGCACAGTTCGCCCATCAGCTTCGTCTACTGTTACCGCAACTGGCTCAATCACAAGCTCAACATCGGCAACCGCAACAAAACCAGCCGCCAATGCCACTCCGACCGTCAGCGCGTCAACCGGCAGCAGCTCGACATCGGGCAGCACCGGCTCGACCGGTAGTGGCTCAACATCAGGCAGCACCGGCTCGACCGGCAGCGGTTCAACGTCCGGCAGCACCGGCTCGACGGGTAGTGGTTCAACATCCGGCGGCACTGGCTCGACCGACAGCGGCTCAACATCAGGCAGCACCGGCTCAACCGGTAGCAGCACAACCACCGACGGTCAAAAGCAAATCCCAACCACTGGCGCACCCGCCGCGCCGTCAAGCCTACGGGTTTGCGCAGCAGCCAACTACAGCGGCAGCGAATGTGCCATTGATTCGGACGTGTTACCACGCAGCATCAATGGTGTGTATGCAAGTTGGTCGCCCAGCTTAGTCGCGGGCCGCAACTTCGACATCGCTTGGTATGGCATGGAAAATGGCCGCATGGTGTTGCTGCGCTGGTATGACTGCAATTGGAACGCCAGCAAGGGCACCCATGCCTGCACGGGCGATGCTTATAGCCGTTCAAGCAGCAGCAATGCTTACATGCAAGCCAACCCAACCAAATGGGGCAAGACCGTACCGGTCAATAGCTATCGCTTTGTGTTACAAGTCAATGGGCAAGTATTGGCCCAACAAGACTATAGCGTGCGCTAAAGTTTGTGCGAATATCCTCAATCTGCCCCATTATGGTGATACCATAATGGGGCAATTTTTTGATCTGTTATGAACCCAAATACAAGCGCAAATAATGCTTTTCTTGGTGCATGGCGCGTGAGCGAATATGTTTTTCAGCCGAATGGCGACTTTGTAGGCGTCATTCAGCAAATTCGGCTGCTCGAAAAGTTAGACAATGGCAATATTCGCGTCACGCAATCCATGAAACCCAGTGACGATTTGGCCCATCACCCAATGGCTGACTTTGCAGGTGAATGGGTATTTGAGTTGAGCGTGGACGGACGCGCGCGGCGATATCATGGGCCAGACGTGGTTGGCACGGGGTTGTCGTGGGGCGAAGGCGTAATCACCGGGCGTGGATTGTGGCCGCGCTTTGGGCATAATTTCACTTCGTTCGGCATCGTCATCAACCCAAATACCAAATTGGCCCCCCAACGCCAACTAACCGGCGGCAAGTTTTATAACGCAGGCGAGATGATCGCCAACATTATTGGCATTGCCGAACAAGATGAAACGTGGGAAGCCGGAACAAGCCTCAGCGATGATTTATTTTATGGCTATTTTCCGGTTTTGGCCCCGCCCTACCAGCCGCCCGATGTGTGGCCGAAGTGGAGAGGCATCGTCCGAACCTTTGCACCCGATGGCACGCAATTGAATGAAGCCAATTACGTGCGCGAATATGACGGCATGAATTGGGGTGAAACCGATGAGCATCGCGTTACCTTTAGTCCGCTTGGCCCAAACCCGTCCAGCCATTTTCGCGTTGGGCACAGCCTCAACGGCATCGCCAAATTGACCGGCTGGGCGTTGGAGATCGAGGCACACGAGGCCAACGGCGAATCGCTCGAAACGATGGAAATCATTGACGCCGCCACCGGCAACCTGGTCGGTATTCGCCGCTGGCTCAAAGATCACGCCTTGGCAGAATTACAAGTTTTACGTTTAAATCCATTTCGGGCTGCCCCCAACTCCTAAAAATTATGTTCCCTTCAAACGTTACTATCGTCGAAGTTGGCCCACGTGATGGGTTTCAGATGGAGAAAACCTTCATCCCAACCGACCTAAAAGTAGACATCATCAACACGGTCGCCGCAGCAGGTGTGCGAGTAATTGAGGCGACGTCGTTCGTCAACCCGAAAGTCATCCCACAAATGGCCGACAGCGCCGAAGTGCTCAGCCGCATCAGCCGCAACGCCAGCACGCACTATACCGCGCTCATTCCCAACGCCAAAGGCGCACAACGCGCCATTGACGCCAAATGCAACTCGGTGCGATTGGTGGTTTGCTCAACCGAAACCTATAACCAGCGTAATGTTGGCATGTCGGTGGCACAATCCATCGCCGCGTGTGACGACATCATCCGCATGACGCAGGCGGCAGGCATCGGCTTCGAGGTCATCATCGCTTTGGCCTTCGGCTGCCCGTTCGAGGGCCACGTCGCCGAAGCCGTACCGGTTACGATTGCGCATCAACTGGCGGCCAAAGGCATCACATCCATCGGCATCGCCGATTCGATTGGCACGGGCAACCCAGTGCAAGTGCGCCGAATGATGAGCCGTTTGCGTGCCGAATTGCCGCACGTGCATTTCTCGATGCACATTCACGACACACGTGGTTTGGGCCTCGCCAATGTATTTGCCGCGCTCGAATGCGGCATTGATACTTTCGATTCGTCCATCGGCGGCTTGGGCGGCTGTCCAATTATGGTGGGCGGCACGGGCAATGTGCCGACCGAAGACGTGGTCAATCTATGCGAAGAAATCGGCATTCCAACCGGCATTCATATCGAAGGCGTGTGCGAGGCATCGCGAAAAATCCAATCTTTCTTAGGCCGCGCCTTGCCCAGCGCCATTCTGCGCTCTGGCACGCGGCGGCAGCTTTTTAAGATGTAAGAACGAAGATGTAAGAACCAAGAGTCAAGATGCAAGATTTTTAAGATAATATCATTTGCCTTGCTGGTTGGCGCTTATTGCTAAACACTCGACACTCAACTCTTGCATCTTGGCTCTTGACTCTTCCCCTAAAATCATGATTAAAAAATGTGTCATCACCGCAGCAAGCCCAAGCCAACGATCTTTACCCATGCAAACGCTGGTGGATCGGGATGGGGGGCGAAAAACAGCCCTGCAAATTTTAGTAAACGAAGCGCTTAGTGCGGGCGCAACTGAAATCGCAATTGTGACCGCGCCCGGCGATGCGGCCATTTACGGGCCAGCCGTTGCTGCCACCCACAAGCACATTTACTTCATCGAGCAAGATCAAGCACGGGGTTATGGCTACGCGATCTATTGCGCCAAAGATTTCATCGGCAACGACGCATTTTTGCACCTCGTGAGCGATCATCTGCCAATCAGCCGACACAGCGGCGGCAAAACCTGCGCCCAGCAATTGGTCGAAATTGCCAACGCCAACACCTGCGCTGTATCGGCAGTGCAAGCCACACGCGAAGCATTTTTGCCCAACTACGGAGCAATCGGCGGCAAACATGTGGCGGGGCAAAATGGGGTGTATCAAATTGAGCAAGTGCTTGAAAAACCATCGCCCACCGAAGCTGAGCAAAAATTATGGGTATCGGGGCTACGGGCTGGCTATTTCTTATGCTTTTTTGGTATTCACGTGCTGCCAGCCTCGATCATGCCCTTGCTTGCCAGCCAATTCAGCGGGGCACAATCGGGCAGCCTGTCGGCAGCCTTGGCGCAATTGGCCCAACGCGAGCGGTATTTGGCCTACGAAGTGCAAGGCCGCCGCTACGATATTGGCCCGACTTATGGCCTACTCAACGCGCAACTGGCCTTGGCGCTGAGCGGCAAAGATCGAGACACAGTGCTAACGCATTTGGTAGAGTTGTTGGCAACTTAACATGACGGAATCATCAATCAACACGCCCAATGATGATTTCGACTCGCCATGGAAAGATCTTCTTGACGAGCTATTCGAGCCATTCGTGGCCTTTTTCTTCCCAGCGGTCCATGTTGCCATTAATTGGACCCGCGAAATTGAATTTCTTGACAAAGAATTGCAAAAAATCACCGCCGATGCCCCGCTGGGTCGGCGATTCGTTGATAAATTGGTCAAAGTATGGCTAAAAAATGGACAACAAACTTGGGTGTTGACTCATGTCGAAATTCAAGGCACTTATGATATTGATTTGCCTTTTCGACTGTTCGTCTATTATTATCGTATTTTTGATCGGTATCAAGCCCAAGTGGCAACATTTTCTGTGTTGGCAGATCCCGATCCAAATTGGCGACCCAATGAATATCGGCAAGCACTGTTTGGCACTGAGTCTATCTTCCGATTTAGCATCGCCAAACTCACCGACTACGCGGGGCTGATTGATGTCAATCATTCGACCAACGCCAACCCATTTGAGGTTATCGTATTGGCGCATCTAAAAGCGCAAGAAACACGCGGCAACGCGCTGGCTCGTTTTGATTGGAAGTGGCGAATCACACGCTTATTATATGAGCGCGGCTATAATCGTGAACAGGTCATCCGCGTTTTCAGGTTTATTGATTGGGTAATGCGCTTGCCCGAAGATTTAGCCATCGCTTTCGACAATCGCTTATCTGATTATGAGGAGGTTAATCACATGCCATATATAACACATATTGAGCAGCGCGGGCTTGCTATTGGCGAGCAGCGCGGGCTGGCGATGGGCGAAAAACGCGGGCTTGAACGCGGCATAATCAAGGCAAAACAAGAGATGTGTATGCGTTTCGCCAGCCACAAATTCGGTAGCCTGCCGCCAGAAGTAAGCGCCCTTATTTATGCCATCTCGCTTCAGCAACTCGATGCGCTCATTGACGCCTTATTTGCCATGACGCAATTGCAAGAGCTGACCAACTGGTTGCAAGACCCACCCACCGCCCCTCATGCCGAGCCAGACCCATCCAGCCATTAGCGCCAACGTGAAACACCCTGTCTAGAAAGCTGCATCGGCAATATTATGCCAACAACATCCAAATTAATCAACATCATCACCGCTGCCGACCCGACACTACGGAATGAATCACTCGAAGCGGTGTGCAAACATGCCAGCGTCGCCGAATTGCTGCACGAATGCGAGCAATTAGATCAATTTCGACGACACAGCGCCAATTTATACGAGCGCGTGCGGGCGCTTTTCTTTCTATACGCCATTCACCGCTTTCATTTGCCCCTAGCTTATGCGACAGCACAAGCGGCCCAACCACCAGCTTCGACCTGCGTGCCGTATGTTGGCTATCAGCACTTGCTCAATCGCCGTTTTGACGAGGCCATTGATGTCTTTTTAGCCGCACAAAATCACGGCGGCAATAATCCTGCCATTTCGAGCGCCCTCGCCAGCGCTTATCATCGGCTGGCTTTTCGCACCTTGGCCGACCAAGTGCGGCACAGTGTGCGCACCGTGCGCGGCAACCAGTGGATGTTCCGCATGGGGCATCCAGCAGATCAGCCTTTGCGCATACGTGGCGAATTACGCACCACCACCGACGCAATTGCCCCCATTTTGCGCGAACGCACCCCCGTGCGCATGGATTTATCGCACAGCGGCTGGAGCGATATCTTCTTTTTGGGCATGGATTACCCCGAAGGGGCGCGCGTCATTAACATTTCGATTGACCTGAGCGTGCGCAAGGCGGGGCAACATGAAGCACCCAAACCGCCCGTCGAAGCGTATCTGCGCGTCATCCCTGAACCAATTTTGCGGCTGACCAGTGTTGATCTCAATGCCACCGCCGACATTACCAGCCTGAGCGAGGTCTTCGACTTTGCGCGTGATTATTTGGGTTTGCTCAAGGCCGCCATCATCGCGGCGGGCATTGTGCCGCCCGGCCTCGAAGGGTCGGGCGGCAGTTTGGCCGAATTGCTGACGCAAGTGGTTGGGCCGGGCATGGGGCTAGAGTTGGTCAGCCAAGTCAATGACATCCCGAAAGGCTCACGGTTGGCGGTATCCACCAATTTGCTAGCCTGCCTGATCAGCGTGTGTATGCGGGCCACCGGCCAAACCCAATCGCTCACCGGCCAATTGACCGAAGACGAGCGGCGTTTGGTGGCGGCGCGTGCCATCTTGGGCGAATGGCTGGCGGGATCGGGCGGCGGTTGGCAAGACAGCGGCGGCGTTTGGCCGGGCGCGAAATTGATCGAAGGCGCATTTGCCACCGAGAGCGATCCCGAATTTGGCATCAGTCGCGGGCGCTTGCTGCCCAAACACACCCTCTTGGCCGCCGAAAACACTGCCCCACCCGACACAAATCTAAAATCTAAAATCCAAAATCTAAAATCACTTACCGATAGCCTCGTGTTGGTGCATGGTGGCATGGCGCAAAATGTTGGGCCGATTTTGGAAATGGTGACCGAAAAATATTTACTGCGCAGCGAGGCCGAATGGCAAGCGCGGCAAGATGCGGGCCAAGTGCTGAACGACATTTTGACGCTGCTGCAAAGTCAAGGCCACGCCGATTTGCCTCGCGCCCTCGGCAAAGCCACCACCCACAACTTTTTCGGTCCGATGGTTTGCAGCGGACCGAAAAAGTTGAGGGTGGTGGCTTTGCCGAGGGCGCGAGGCAAATCGGCGTGGCCTTGACTTTGCAGGAGCGTCAAAAT
>JAHBAL020000214.1 GCA_018500105.2 Anaerolineae bacterium | reverse complement strand
TGCGCGTCATTCCGACGAGGAACGAGGAGGAATCTTTGCGTAAACTTAATCATCGTGCCGATTTTCCGCATAGACCCCTCGCTGCGCTTCGGGGTGACGTGACAACTTATGCGCTTGGTTTATTCCAGCTTGATTAAGCGCTTGGTATAACATGCTGGGTCTTTGCCTTAAACACCCAGTAAAATACCCCCCATGACCCCAATTCGACTATGTTTAGCGGGCGCGACCGGCTGGGCTGGCTCGGCGGTGGCGCGGGCAATTGCCCACACGCCCGATATTTCGCTGGTGGCGGCGGTATCGCACCGCCATGCGCAACGCAATCTACGCGATGTGCTCAACGAGCCGGCCCTCGATTGCCCCATTTACGCCAGCGCCGAAGAAGCGCTGAGTCAGCCGTGCGACGTGTTTTTTGAATACACCAAGCCCGAAGCCGCCAAGGCCAATGTGTTGGCGGCGTTGCGCCACGAGGCGCATGTGGTGGTCGGCACGTCTGGGCTGAGCGATGCCGATTACGCCGACATTGCAGCGCTGGCCACCGAGCAATGGCGCGGCGTGTTGGCGGTGGGCAATTTTGCCCTGACGGTGGTGTTGCTGCAAAAATTCGCTGAGATCGCCGCCCGCTATATCCCGCAATGGGAGATCATTGATTATGCCAGCGACGGCAAAAAAGATGCGCCCAGCGGCACGGTGCGCGAGCTAGACTATCGGCTGGCGCAAGTGCGCCAAGCCCAGCCCACCATCCCCATTGCCCAAACCCAAGGCGTGGGCGAAACACGCGGTGCACGAATGAATAGCACCCAGGTCCACGCCATTCGTTTGCCCGGCTTCAACATCGGGGCCGAAGTCATTTTCGGCATGCCCGACCAAACGCTTACCCTGCGCCACAATGCTGGCAGTAGCGCCGCGCCTTATGTGGATGGAGCCTTGCTTGCCATCCGCAAAGTTAGCGGTTTAATCGGGTTACATCGGGGCTTAGACCGTGTGATAGAGTTTTAGCTTCATGAACGAGAAAAAAGATAAAGTCAGATGGCCGCTCGTCTTGGGCATTGCTGTCATCGCATTGATCGCACTGCAAATATATCGGTTGCTGCCGCCCAAAAACATAATCATTTCAACCGGGCGCGAAGGCGGCGCGTATCATCAATTTGGGTTGACCTATCAGCATATCTTAGACGATGAAGGCTTTACCGCGCAGGTTCAGCCCGGCCCCGGCTCGGTCGCCACCTTGCAAAAATTGGTTAAGGGCGAAGCACAGGCAGGTTTTGTGCAGGGCGGCACGGCCAATACCTTGTTACCCGATCAAGCTGCCAAATTAATGTCACTGGGCAGCATGTTTTACGAGCCGATCTGGGTGTTTTATCGCAAAGAATTGCCGGTTCAATATATCTTCGATTTGCGCGGCAAACGCATTGCCATTGGCGAAGAAGGCAGCGGCACACGCCCGCTCGCCACATTGCTGCTCGCAGACAATGGCATTAATGCCAGCAACACCTCTTTGTTGGGACTGAGTAACGCGGCTGTCGTCGAGCAATTTAACAACGGGCAACTCGATGCCGCCTTTTTTGTGGCTTCGCCCCGTGCCGATAGTATTCGCAACCTCATCCAATTGCCGACCGTCGAGGTGCTCAGCATCAAACGCATCCACGCTTACCAATCTAAACACCCCTTCATCACCTCGGTCGAGATCGGCGAAGGTGCAGTAGATATCGAGCGCAATTTGCCGCACCAAAATAAGACGATGTTGGCAGTTACCGCCAATTTGGTGGTGCCAACCGATTTGCACCCCGGCCAAATTCGCGCTTTGCTTACCGCCGCCGATTTGGTACACAGCAAAGCGGGCGTGCTTGAAAAACAAGATCAATTCCCGTCCGCATCGTTCACCGAATTGGCGCTCAGTTCGTATGCCGAGCGTTATCTTAAAGACGGCCCATCGTGGCTTGATCGTATTTTTCCGGGCGAAGTTGTCACCATTGTTGACCCGTTGCTGTTTATTTTGCTGCCGCTCATCGCGCTGTATCCATTGCTTAGCGCCCTTCCGGCCTTGTTCAATTTTGGCATTTCGCGCTATATTAACCGCTGGTATGGGCGTTTGCGGCTATTTGAGTTGCGGGTTAACACCATTGATGCCGCCGATATTCCCGCCGAAATCGAGCGGGTAGAAGCCATGAGCGCCGAGATTACGGCAAAAACCAAGGCCGCAGTTTTTCATAATGTGGCGTTGTATGACCTTAAGGGCCACGTTGATTTTGTGCTGCAACGTTTGCGCAAACGCTTAAATGATGAGCACACGAACAGACAAGTTTAAGATTCGCGCCTATTTTGCTTCGTATTTGTGTTCCTTGTGAGAGATTTTCTTGTTGCAAACCCACGAACTTTGTTTGTTTGTGGGAGCAATTAACAGAACAAGAGGCATTTTCCCTTTCGGGAACTCGTAATTAGACGAATTGTAGTTGCTGTTAGCCTCTTTTTGTGACCCTTAAATGCTTGGGTCTGACATACCCTGAGCAAGGTTTAAAAATTTGGTTTTCGCCGACCTCACTATCCCTTTCCCAGCTACGTTGGGAGGGGATAGCGAGATCAGAATTTCCTCAAAGCTTGCCCGTTCTTGGTATAAATGAGACAGACAAGGGGCCTGTTTGTTTCTTGGTACAGAAGAAAGATTTGCTGTTAGCCCCTTCACTTCAATTATATGCTATTTATCATTGAGCACTTCGCGCACACGCTCATAACGCGGCGATTCGAGCTTGCGCAGCATGAGTGCATACGGCGAGACCAACTCGCCCGTCAACAAAGTCTCCATCAGCGCTGGGCTGAAGCCAGACGCGAGCGCCGTCCCGCTTTGATCCTTCGTCACCGGCGTTTGTTGCTTGCGCGAAGCAAGATTCCAAAACACCAAGTTCGGCAAATCGTAGCCCGCCGCTTGGTAGCGACGGCGAATGGCGTTAAAGTTGGTGCCACCCTCGACACAGCTATCAAACTCCATATCTGAAAAGATGAAGATGATGGCCGGCATATCGGCAGCAGGCACTTGGTGCGCTTGCGCATGCGCCAAGATCAACTCGAACGACGCGATCAAGTTGGTATTGGCGACCTCGCTGTAACACTCAAATATCCCCTTGGCTGTTTGAATTGTGCAATCTTTGATGTCAATCCAACGCGGACGATTGGAAAAGGTGAGACACAGGCCGCGAAATGCCGAGGTGTTTTGCCCCGCCAAATACGCGCCCATCGCATATGCCACATCACGCGCCCTTACCTTGCCGCCCACCGAGGCATCCATGCTGCCAGAGGTGTCAATAATCGCCAGCGCGTTTTTCTCGCTCACGGCATATTTGGGCAACGATTGCCACAACGCTTGCGCGTTTTTGGCTTCGCTCACCCAAATCTCGTGCGGAAACAACGCCGATGCATTCATTTTGGCCTTGCCCTCTTCGACCTTGATCAAAAACTCAAGATAACGATCAGGGTCATGGCGACCAAAAGCATCGGCATACAGCTTGTTGGCGCGTGAAGGCACAGCCTCGTAGTTGATGCTTTCCCAGTCGTGCGCCGACATTTTGCTTTCGACGATGTCGAGCTTCTTGCGCAAGCCCACCAATACGCGGCGATACTCGGCTTCGCTCATGCCCAGCACCGTCATCATTTGCTTGGCCTTGGCCCGCGCCGCCACGCCTGCGTTTGGGCTGGGCAGCCATTTCGCCAGCAATGATGGCTTTTCGGCTTGCATGTCCTTGAGCAAGGCATTTTTTAGCAACGGCAAGCTGTCTTTAAACAACCAGTCGTGCCGAATCATGTCTTTCCACGAGCCGTATTCTGGAATGAGCGGCAAAAGCGCAAAATAGATGTGATGATGCCGCGACTTAATGTATTGAAGACACGTAAAAAACGAATCCTTTTCTTGCTGCCCCCCGCGCACATCGCGCAGATAAAACATCGCCACAATCGCCAAGGCGCGATATTCGCCATAGGCCCCCCGAAACAGGTTTATGACCTTCTCTTGATCGGAACGCGAAGCGGCAGCGTGATAGAAAAAATCGAGCACTGCCGATTTGGTTGATACAAACGTATCAGCGTTATTTTCGGTGACGGTTTGGTTGTTGAGCAGATTTGCCAACTTTGCCGTAAATTTGTTTGTGCCCATATTGTTTATTATGCTACAAAAAAGCGATTTTGTGGGCAGTTTTTACGGCTTGTCAAGTTTTTGTCAATCGCGTTAGGCCATTCAGAAAAAAAAATTCTCCGATTCTTTCCCAATTTCGCGTCTCCTCGATCACAGAATTTGGATCGCGGAGACGCGGAATTGGTAAAGAATCGGAGGGCGTTTTACAAGACGATTCCGGTATTTATTTTGGCTAAACAGCCTTAATCGTCGCCGTTATCGGTCGCCAAAACGAATGGCACAAATTTTTTGCCTTCGGCTCCACGTGGCGCATCGTAATACACTTGTAACCGCACGGTATCTTTGACATAATCGAGCTTGCCGATGGCAACACGGGTGACCTCGAGGCCAGTGCGTTTGCGCAAATCGGCTAACAATTCATCGCGGCGAGCCGGATGCGCCAATGCTGCGCCCTCATACACAATGCTTTGCGAATATTCAAAGCGAAAGCCCCAACCCGCTTCGAGCAGCGCCAACACCAGCACAATGGCGAGATCGGCTACTACCAAATATCGCCACGCTTCGACCTTGCTGCCCGCAATATTTAGCACCGGCAACGCCGCCAAAATAAACATATAGGTCATCTCGCGGATGGGAATCGAATCGGTGCGATACCGCATGATGGAGAAGATGGCGAAAAGGCCAAACCCCACGCCCACCCCCAGTTCGATGCTGGTGAGAAAGCTGAGCACAAAAAACAAAACCGTATTTAAGGCCAAAAATGAAAAGATATACGTTTTGTTGCGATTGGTCGGGTAATAAATCACCCGCACAATGACCAAGGCCGTGAGCAAATTTAAGCCAAAGCCATAGAGGAAATCATCAAAGTTATTCATGGGAAAATGAAGGGGCAGGTTGCAGAACTGCAGGGTTGCAAGCTGCAAAGTTGCAAATATAAAGCGTTACGCCCTAACTTACAACGCTGCAACTTGCAACTTGCTACTCCTTAAGGTCTTGGCCCACGCGGGCCGCGACCGCCAGTGCCGATGGTAGTAACGGTGTCGTTGACGGTGAAGGATTGGAAGAGGGTGCCGCCGCTGATCGCACCAGTATAAATGCCATTGACCTCATTGCCGCTCGGCGTACCGCCTAGGTAAATGTCGTAGCTGCTGCCTTTGGTCAGGGCCGACGACGAAAATGCCAGCGACTGATACGCTTTGGTGGGTTTGAAGGTGATGATTGACTCGCCCGACTTATTGCGAATGCTAACCAAGGTTCCAGCCGGTTGGGCTGCGGTGAAATAGATGAGCAATGCGGGTTGCGTCGAAACCGCGCCCGGCGTTTGGGCCATGCCCGAACTGCCGGCCGCCACCAAAGTGCCGCCTTTAATGCGGAAAAAGCCATCGTAATCAAGCGCCCCGTTCATTTGCTCGGTCGGGCCATTCACAATAATCGTGCCGCCAGTCATCTCAATGGCCCCGTTTACGTCTACGCCGTCGCCAGTGGTATTCACCACCATGCGCCCACCATTCATAAACAAATAATTGCTGCCGGTGTAGTTGGCATTACCGCCCGGCCCACCCGGCGGTGGGCCGCCGCGACCGCCGCCAAACATGCCGCCGGTCGTGCCGATCGCTTTGGTCGCCACATTCACCCCATCATCTTGTGCGGTTAGGTTAATGTCGCCGTTGTTGACAGTAATCACGCTCGATTCGATGCCTTCGTATGAGCGCATGATCAAAATTTTGCCATTATTGATCGTGATGGCCTTATCGGCGTGAACAGCATCGTCGCCGCTCGCCAACTCGAATGTGCCGCCGTTAATGGTGAGCGTGCCATTGGTGTGCACAGCATCGTCCGAGGCGTTAATGGCAAACGTGCCGCCATCAATCACCATGCTCACACCCGATTTCACGCCTTTGGTCGAGACGCTATCGTTGGGGCGCACCGCGCTGCCGCCGCCACTTGCCAGCGTAAATTTGCCATTTTTCACTAACACATCAGTATGCGCTTGAATCGCATCACCGCTAGTGGTGATGCTAAACGTGCCATTGTCAATCAAAATATAGCCTTTCTTGGCATCTTCCTCGTGATCCGACTTTAGACCATCCCCTTTGCTGGTCAAATTAAACGTGCCATCGTGAATAACCAGATAATTTTTGCCGCGAATGGCATCATCGGCGGCGTTGACATTCAACACCCCACGCATAATCACCAAGCCATCTTTGCTGGCGATGCCGTCATTAAAATTGGCCTTAACCGTCAATACGCCGTTGCCGTCAATGGTGAGGTCGCTTTTGCTAAAAATAGCGGCATTTGGCTCATCCACTTTCGGGTCGGCAAACACATATTTTGCCGCATCGGTCACGCTGTTTTGCGTATTGTCGGCCAGCACCAAGATGGCTTTGCTCGCCTTCTCGATCACAATCGGCGCACCCTTGCGATTCGTAATATCTGCGCCGTCGAAAATCAAACGCACCGACTCTTTGTCAGCGCTGTTTACCACAATTTGACCGTCGTCCAATTTGCCACGAATGCGATAGCTGCCGGCTGCGCCGATGCTAACCACGCCGCCGTTGATCTTGACCGCCGCATTGCCGCTCGCGGCACTTGCGCCTTTCAGTTCGATCAGGGTTTCGGTGCTGTTGTTCCATGTCGCATCGGCAGGGGTTTCGTGTGTTTTGCTTTTGGTGTCCAGCGTTTCTTTCACCGAACTCACATTGACACTCACGGCTGTGGCTTTCACCGCCTCACTGGTGGTGGGGGTTCCCTGTGCCACGGGGGCCGCGCCGCCCAATATATTGAGCGGCAGGCGATTACATGCGCTCAGCATCAGCATTCCGCTGACAAGGGCGCACAAAGCTGTTTTCTTCATCTATAGCTCTCCTTAATATCTGCCGCATGATAGCAACAAGGTATGAATTTTTGATGGAGGAAATGTTATGATAATTTAACATTGCCATAAAATATCCTCACCTCATGAATATTCCCCACCTCACCGAATTGGCCTGCGCCATGATTCGCCTGCCCTCTCAAACCGGCCATGAACACGCGATCAGCAATTGGATGCACGACTGGTGCAACGCAGCGGGTTTCGACGCAATACATCGCCTGCCCGTGCCAGAATCGGCAGACACGATTGTGGCGACGCTCGACAACGGCAGCGGCCCCGCCATGATGTTCAATTTTCATCTCGACACATTTTCAGTGCCAGCCGGTTGGCGGCGCGACCCTTACCAGCCTTGGGTCGAGGGCAACCGGCTGTATGGCATGGGAGCGCACGACATGAAAGGCGGCGGCGCAGCAGTCTTGGCCGCCATCGAGACCTTGTTGGCCCAGCGTGATAGATGGCGCGGGCGGCTGATTTTTGCCGCCACCACCGACGAAGAAAACTGGAGCCGAGGCGCTCACGCGGTCATTCAAAGCGGGTTGGCGGCGGGTGCGGCCTATTGCCTCATCCCAGAGCCAACGTTGCCCGGCACATTGCGGGTGGGCGCACGCGGGCGGCATGTCATTCGGCTGCATTTTGTGGGGGTGCGGGCCAATGCGGCCTATAACGATAGCGGCATTAACCCCATCGCCGATGCCGCCAAGATCACCCATGCGCTGTGTGGGGCGCACGGTATTGCGCTGGGGCAACATGCGCTCGACGCGACCGGCGGCACGCTAAATGTGGTGGGATTTAAAAGCGGCGGCACCGATATTTTGTGGCCCGAAACGGCTGATGTGTGGCTCGATCACTCGTTGCCGCCCGGCCACACAGTCGAGCAAACGATTGACGGGATTCGCCAATTGATCGCCGCCAGCCAATTGCGCGGGCGCTGCGAGGTGTATTGGGATGAGCGCCCCACACCCGCCCCGCGCAGTTTTGTCAATCCACCCGATCAGTCATTTGCCCGCACCGTGAGCGAATGTTTGGCACAGGCCAGCGGGCGCGAGATTCGCCCGGTGTTGGGGCGCAGCGTGTGCGATGCCAATCATTTTCACGCCTTCGGCGGCATTCCCAGCATTGTGTGTGGCCCCAGCGGCGGCAATACGTGCGAGGCCAATGAATGGGTGGATCTCGATTCGATGCTGGCGGTGGCGCAAACTTATGTGCTGGCAACGCAACGCTTGCTGCCAGTAAGTCAGGGGACATAAATGCACATTCGTCCAATTGCCCCGCACGAGTGGCAACGGTATAAAGCGTTGCGGTTACGCGCTTTGGCAGATGCGCCGGATGCGTTTGGGACCGTTTTTGCGGATGCAATTCAACAGCGTGATGATTTTTGGATTGCGCGTGTAAGCGCTCGCCAAGCTGCCGCCAAGCAATTGCCGTTGCTGGCCGAGACCGATGGGCAAGCGGTTGGGCTGGCATGGGGCCATATTGCCGATGCCGACCCAAGCTGTGCGCATATTTTTCAGGTGTGGGTTGCGCCCAGCCATCGCGGGTTGGGCGTTGGGCAACAGCTTATCATGCGCATCAGCGATTGGGCGAATTCGCATCAGGCCGAATATCTCGACCTGAGCGTCACGTGTGGTGATACACCCGCCGTGCGGCTGTATCGGCGGCTTGGGTTTGAGCCATATGGCGAGCCACAGCCGTTGCGCCCCGGCTCGGCGTTGCTGGTTCAGCCCATGCGCTTGCGGTTAGCCAAAATCAAGCCTGCACCGGCAATGCCTTTAGCCCACGAATGACCAACGACCTGCGCCATTGCAACTGAGCGGCTGGCACAGCCAAACGCAAATTGGGCAGGCGTTCGAGGATGGCGGGGATGGCAATGGCGGCCTCAAGCCGCGCCAGCGGTGCGCCCAAACAGTAATGCACGCCATTGCCAAAGCTAAGGTGACGATTGTCTTGACGATCAAGGTCAAGCGTTTCGGGTTGGCGAAAACGCCGCTCGTCGTGATTGGCCGAGATCAGGCTGGCGCCGACAAAGCTGCCGCGTGGAATGGTGATGCCGTGCAATTCGATATCGGCAGCGGCATAGCGATCTGTGCCGAGTGATACGGGAGAAGTGAAGCGTAATAGCTCTTCGATGGTGCTGCGAACGAAGACATCGCGGCTGGCGGCTGGGCCGCGCAAGCCTTCGCGCAATTGTGCCAACTGGGCCGGATGTTGTAGCAGCGTTAGTAACCCGCTCGAAATTAGGTTAACCGTTGTCTCGAAACCCGCCGTCAGCAACAAGATCGTCATTGCCAACACCTCATCGTCGGTCAATTTGTCGTTATTTTCTTGCGCCTGCACCAATGCCGTGATCAAATCGTCACGCGGGTTGGCTTTGCGGTGGGCGATCATGCGCCGGAAATAGCGCATCAACTGCCAAATATTGGGAATCGCCGTCAGCATATCGAGCGTATTGGTCGCACCAACGAAGGCGTTGGCCCAACGTGCAAATTTTTTGTAGTCGTCGGCAGACACGCCGAGAATTTTGGCGATGACGGCGACGGGCAAAGGCAACGCCACCGCTTGCAGCAGATCAAAACCATCGGTGCTGGCGCGGGGCTGCACCAACGCCGAGTCGAGCAAACGATGGGTAATGGCTTCGACATCGGCACGCATTTGCTCGATCAGCTTGGGCGTAAACACCCGATGCACCAACGTCCGCAATCGTGCATGATGTGCGCCGTCCAAGTCGAGCATATTTTGGGTAAGGGGTCGCATAAAAGCCGGTATCCACATTGTTTTCATTGGTTTTTCGCCCGGCAACTGCGGCACATTGGCTGGGCTTTTGACGATGCGCTCGTCGCGCAGCAGCGCCGCCACATCGTCGTAACGCGACACCATCCAGAGCGGGCGTTTGTCAGGCAACGTCAACACATGCACGGGCGCTTCGTCACGCAATTGGCGATAAAACGGCAACGGATTGGCGTGAAAAGCCGGGCTGGCAATATTTACCAGTGGAATTTTGTTATTCATGGGTTAGTTATTAACTCACCTTACGCACAAGGTAAGTATTTCACCACGAAGCGCACGAAGTCCACAAAGAAAAGAAGGCTTTCGGATACAAATCTTTGAGTTCTTTGTGCGCTTTGTGGTAAAAAAATTTGAGCCTTGCGTAACGTCAGTTATTAATTGTTAATTGATGGGGTCAGTTGGAATCGGGGAATTAAGGCGAAACGATAGACGCGCTGTCAGCGACCAATTTATCTGCCATAGCGCTGATCATCAAATCCGTCACCGACTTATACTCATTGTCAAAATCTGTCATATACAGCATCACCACGAAAATGCTTTGTAATATCCCCGAAAACTGTGCAGGTGAACACGCGAGTTTTAAACCGCTTTGTGCCCATATCGCCAAAATTTCGCCATAAAAGCGGGTGTCGTCTCTCACCGCCTGCGCAACTTGGTCACTGGAAGCCTCATGAATGAGGGTTTCAAAATCGCGCTGCTTAAAGTTACGCAACAAAGGCGTGCTGCGATAGAGGGTGAGCACATCATAAAAAAACAGGCGCACCCGTTCGCGTGGGTCATCGTGTGGTTTGCGAGCCACTTCGCGCACTTTTTCGCGTAGCTCACGTTCTGCCTCATTAAACAGATACACAAAAAGTTCGTTTTTCGATGCAAAAAATTGATAAAACGCGCCTTTTGAAATATGGGCCGCCTTCGCCAATTCATCCACGCTGATTTTGTGCAACCCCACTGCAATCAATTGCGACTCGGCATAGCTGAGCAATTTGTGTCGAATGGCGGCGCGTTCGGCTTCAGAAAATCCGCGTGGCATTTCATCCCTCCTCTCCTGTGTGACCATTTATACCGTTTTGGTCACAGAGATTATAGGGATACCAACAGCGTAAGTCAATGGCGGCGAGCATTCGTGACCGTGAGTCAGAGCAAATATGACTTGCGGTCACAAGGCGTATTATGCTGACGTAGCGCAGATTCCAAATTGGGAGCCGAGTTACGGCTGCAAGGTGTCATAAACATACTGCGCCGTCAAATCGAGCATTTGACGAATGCTGGTGGGTTGGGTGACAAGCGAGGTCATGATATCGTCAATGCGATGACCTTGCAGGGTATCGGGGGCGCTCTGGGCGGGCAGATAAGCACGGTTGTTGCGTTGCAGCCATGCCTCCCACAACCGGTCGGTATTACATTGGCTGAGGAAAAAGATCGGGTCGTTGGGCGATGTAAAGGCCAGCATATCGCCGCCGATCCACAAATGCACGCGGTTATTCATGCCGGGCGCGGTGGCAAGAGGCCGCCAACCCTCCAACCGATTGCGAAAACCGCTCGATGTAGCGTTCCAAGGGGCAGCATCGTAGGGGGTGAGCGCGACGGCGCTGACGGCTTGCGGCTTGGTGGGCAAACTACGCACAGCGGGATTTGCCCCCAAAGCGCGGCGCAAGCCACGATCGGTTTGGCGCATTTGCCCTTGTGCGCCCGATTCGATGCGCACTCGCCACGAATCGGGCGCATCATCAAAGGCGAATGGCCCAGTGCTGACTGGCGCACCCGTCCCGCCCATGCGGTCGGGCTGCCAAATGGCAGAATTGGGCTGCTGTCCAACCGACAGTTGCCCGTCCGAAGCCCAATCCCAATACGGCAAACCAAACTCTGGCGCGTTCAATACCCGTTGCAACTGAAGCTCGAAGATGGACAGCATGAAGCGATGCCAAGGCAAAAAGGCTGGCCCGCGATGCGACACGCTACGGCCAGTTTGGTCGGGCGGGGTGAAGGTGTTGGCCGCAACGTGATGCCACGCCACAAACAGGTCATAGGTGCTGACCGGCTGGGATGGGCCGTCAATATTCAGGTCGAGGGTGGTGGGGCCAAGGAATTCAGCTTTGAGTAATTTAACGCTTTGGATATATTGCTCGTTAATGAGCGGGTCAAACACATTTTGCCGAATCGCGGCCATAGTTCATCTCTTTTTACACCAATAACATAGGATTTACGCACATTAAAAATATTTCGCCACAAAGAATACAAAGCGCACAAAGAAAAGAAAGGTTTACCAATGCAAATCTTTGAATTCTTTGTGCGCTGGGTGGTAAAAATCAAACTTTCGCGTAAGTCCTAAACAATTGCATCGTCAAGTCGGCTCCATTTTAGAAGCTTGCAACGCCGGTTGAATCGGGCAAAAGACGGAGCCTAATATGCACCCAATTCGTCGAGCCGTTCGTCGCTGATACCAAAATGATGGGCAATTTCATGGCGCAGGGTGCGGGCGACCTCGGCTTTGAGGGCGTCGAGGGTGTCGCACTCGTCTTCGTGCGGGCGCTGAAAAATGATGATTTGGTCGGGCAGCGCCATATCGTAGCCAAAAGCGCGTTCGGTGAGCGGCACGCCAATGTATAGCCCAAACAGGTCTTCGTCGTCGGGGATGTCGTTATCGGCGTAATCTTCGGGCGATGGCTGAACCTCGACGATGATTTCGAGGTTGTGAATGCGCGACCGGATACGTTCGGGCAGTGCGTCGTAGGCTTGCCACACGATCTTTTCAAATTGCTTGCGCGGAAGTTTGAGGGGAGGCATAAGGGTTCGGCGCTTAAAAAGGCAAACCAAGCCGCACGGTAAGCCACAAACGCACGCCAGCGATCAGGCCAATTTCGCCGAGAGTGAGGGCGAAGCCGATGAGCATGGGCATGCGCAATTGTGACCACGCCGTCACTTGGGCATCGCGGCCCATGATCAGCAGCGTGATGAGGCCATTGACCACCGTCAGCAACATAAGCGTGCCAGTGGCCGATACCGCCGCATAAAGGCCGTAGAGCAGCGGCAATTGCAGCAAGACCAATAGCACCCAAGCCAGCCCAATCCCCCAGCCAAACGCCAACCCGCGCCACGACCGAATAAAGGGCTGGCTACTGCGCAGATCGGGCCGCCATACCGATATATTGAATAAGGGGACGATCAGGGCGCTCACGCCCGCGCCCATGAGTCCGCCGGTCACCAGCCGCAGCCAATTTTGCGGCATATACCACCACACCCGCCCCGTCGCCAACAATAAATATGAGTTGAGGCCATCGGCGGCCCATGTGAGCGCCCCCAAGGCCAGCAAAACACAATAAAGCAACTTCGGGAATTGGGCATGGCGCAACGGCGAAGCCAGCGCCGCGCCCAACACGCCGAGCAAGGCCACGCCAAACATGCCGGTGTCGCGGGCACACATCGGCAATTGATTGCCGCCAATGATGAACGAACGCTCTGGGATACGATGGCAAACCGCATAACCAACCCAATCAAAGGCGTGAATAGCTTGGGCGGGGAGCAAGATTGCACAGCCGACAAAGATGAAAATCGCCACAAGCAACCAGCGTTGGGACTGGGTAAAACGCCCAAAAGGTCTAAACTTGCTCATGGAGATGGGCGAAAATTGATTAACACAGCCAATAACACGATGATGATGGCCCAAATTAATGCGCCGTCGCTTTCCGAAAGGGTATAAAAATAGCTAAACGGGGCGGCGATGCGCCGCAACGCGCCTTGCAACAACCCGCCCAGCCAGTTGAGGCTGAGCAAAGCAGCCAATTGATCACGGATGACCAGTGTGCCCCATGCCACATCGCGTTCGCCAATGACGTGTCGCCAACGCGGCTCGGTCACCCATAGCAAAATGCCGATGCCGATGCTGGCGACCCACAAACTCCAGCCCAGCAACCCATGTTGGCTGAGGCTGTCAATGATCGAGGCAGCCCCGATAAACTGCGGATAAAGCCCCAGCGCCAATAGCGGCAACCCGAGGCTGGCAATCGCACCGAGGGCGGCGACCCGCTGAATGGGCAGCGGAAATTCGTGTTCGGGCACGGCGACAGGCTCGGTTTGGCGAAAAGCGCGAAACGCCATTAACCGCAAGGTGGCAAACACGAGCAGGGCTTGGGCGAGCAACCAAACACTTAAATAGAGCCAGCCACGCGGGCGATTGAGCAACACGGCCCATATACCGCTATGGGCGATGAAGCCTGCCGTAAGCGGAAATCCGATCAGGTTGAGTCCGCCCCATGTGCGGGCAAAGAACAAGCTCCAGCGCAATTTGCGGCGGGTGAGTTGGTTGGCGGATGGAAATTGGATGCTGAGCAAGGCCGTGCCAAGCAGCCATGTGATGGCGGCGGCGGTAAGCAAGCGCGATTGCCCCACCAATAGCCCAATCAAACACATACACAGCGCCCCCAAGTTTAGCCCAGCCACGCCATGACTACGCTTGGTTGAAAGCACGCTGATGCCGAGCAACAAGCCCGCGCACAACAAGTAAAACAACAACAATGGGTTATCCATTCGCAAATGGCCGAGTTTGGCAAATTGAATGAGCAATATCCAGCCGCCGATGCTGCTGGAGTGAATCATGCTGCGGCCCAGCATGAATGGCACAGGGATAAAACGCAACAAACACCCAGCCAACGCCAGCGCGGCGGCACGTTCGGATAAGTTGACAAGTGGGTAATATAGGCTTTGGTTGGTGCTGGTATGCACCAAAATGGCCGCAAAAATGAGGGTAAGCGACAAAGCGCTCATGATGGCAGGCGGGGTCACCCGTTCGGGGTGTTGGGTGATGCGTAATGTCGCCAAAATGGTCATGGCATCGTTTAGGCCAATGCCTACCAGCAGGGTGATGAGGTTGTTTGACAGCGCCGCCAACGCCAAGGCGGCATAGCGCAGCGTCATGAGCGGGTCCATTTGCTCGTTTTGATTAAACGCCTGCGCAGCCATAAGCGCCATGACGGTGATGGTCAGCGCCATGCTTTCGGGCGTGATTTGAATGACGAGCGGCGTGAACGTGACCGACACCGGAAACCAATTGCCAATGATGACTTCGGTGTGCATGAGCAAGGGCAAGGCCCACGCCAAAAGCAAGGCAATGACGCACGCGCCTACCGAAATTGCCCATCGCGTAAGCTGGCTAAAGCGGCGGCCCGTGTCGAAATAAGTGGTAAATAACGCCAACGCCGCCAATGTCGGCAACGTCAATAAGGTTGTTGCTAATATCTCCACAGCAGCTTACAGTTTAACATGACGCAGACACTTCTCCTCGCCAAAAATTTGTTACAACATTGTTGTAATCAAAACAAGGCTTTAGACTGAGGCGAGAAAAAAGGGGCGCATCTACTATTATTTGCCAATTCATGACAGCAAACCAGATAACAAACGTGATAACGCGGTAATTGTCATGCACCGCACAGAAAAGGCAAAACTATTGAAAAATAGTGACGCAAAGTTACGGGTCTAAAGGTGTTTAGCCACATCTATGATCGCCGAACCGCCTCAGCTTATGAAAAATAAATCTGTATTCCTCAGCTTAATCACTATTCTTGTCATAGCGCTTGTTTTATCGCCAATTGGGATCCCACACCAAGCGATGTCATTTTTGCCCACTGGCATCTTGCACCCGCAATTGCAAGCATTGCTAAAGACAACCCCGCATTCGACACAGGTCGAAGTGATTGTGCAAAAAACGGCGGGGGCATCATCAACTGCAATTGAAAACGCGGTGACCCGTTTGGGCGGACACAAGACGCTCGACCTGTCCATCATCAATGGCTTTGCTGCGCAAGTGCCGGTGCGGGCTTTGCCAACTTTAGCCGCGTTGCCGGGGGTGAAATGGGTTTCGCCAGATGGCGAAGTGCAAACCAGTGCGTTGACCAGCGCCAAAACAGGCAGCAAACTTTTTTTGCCAATGCTGCACAATCGCGCCGCCAGCAATAATCCAGTATCACCCACGACCACTGTCACGGCCACGCCAACGCCGTCGCCGACACCGGCCCAATCTACAACCGCCCCTAGCGCGACGCCCACCGCCAGCGCCACCGCTGTGCCCACCATTACCCGCAGTTTCTACCGTGCCATCAATCTGGGCGGCCCGCCCATCCGCATTGATGGGGTGCAATGGGAGGGTGAAACGGCCAGCAACCTAACATGGAGTAGCGCAAAGTATGCCGAAGCGGGCGGCATTGTCAAAAATGCGGATGCCAATATGGAGGCCATGCTGCGTGATGGCGTGCGCGATGGCAAGGGCAACACTCGCGTCAACCTCAAGAATGTGCCTTATGGCGTGTATGACATCGTCGTATATAGCTGGGAATTTGGCACCCCCCAAGGGTTTAATTTGGATATTGAAGGCCGCCCGGCGCAGCTAAACGTGCGCAATGACGCCAGCGGGGCATGGCAAAAACTTGGCCCGTATCGCGTGTTGATCTTTGACGGCGAAATTAACATTAACACCAGCGGCGGCTATGCGCATTTGGCTGGGGTTGAGGTGTGGAAAATTGAGCAGAAAGAAGACCCGTCGCCCGTAACGCCGTGCTATTCGTTGCCGCGCCAAGCGTGGCGAGCCAGCAGCTCGGTGGCGGGGTCAACGCCGTTTAACGCCGTTGATGCCGATTTGAAGACTAAATGGACGACTGACAGTCAAACTGAAGGCACGTGGTTCCAGATTGACCTTGGCAATCGCCACGCTTTCGATGCCATTGATTTTGATTCGGGCAAAAACCCAGCCCTCGGCTACAAATTACAAGTTGCCGACAACGACGGCGATTGGTCGCAGCAACCCGTAATTGCATCGGGGCAAGGCAGCGAGGCGATGACCATTGCCACACGCCCGCGTTTGGCCCGCTATGTGCGAATCAGCCTAACCAGCACCAATCGCGCTGTGCCTTGGAGCATTTACGAGTTTGGCGTTTACGATTGCGCTGCCACCCAATTGACCAACCGCACGCCAAACGCCTTTGAAGATGCGATTGGGTTGACCCGTTTACGGGCCGAAAATCCACGTTGGCAAGGGCAAGGCGTTGGCATTGCCCTATTAGACAGCGGCGTCAATGATACCTCTGACCTGACCACCCTGATCGGCACAAATCGCGTGTTGTATAGCGTGCGAATGAATGACGATGCGAACCAAACGCCTGACGATGGTTATGGACATGGCAACCACATCGCAGGGATTTTGGCAGGCAATGGCAGCGCATCGGCAAGCAAATATATGGGGATTTCGCCCGGCGTGAACTTGATTAATGTCAAGGTGAGCAATGACGACGGCAGCGGTCGCACCTCACGCATTGTGTCGGGGATGCAATGGGTCTTGCAAAACCGCGACCGACTGAATATCCGTGTGGTCAATTTGTCGCTAAATAGCGGCGAATATGAGTCGTATCAAAACAACCCATTGACGGCGGCAGCCGAAATTTTGTGGTTTAACAAAATCGTGGTCGTTGTTTCGGCGGGCAACAAGGGCGGCGGCAACCTGTATCCACCCGCCAACGACCCGTTCGTCATCACGGTCGGCGCGGTGGATGATCGCGGCACAAGTGGCACGCACGACGACATCATCCCTACGTTTTCGGCCTATGGAACCACACCCGAAGGCATTGTAAAACCCGATTTGGTTGCGCCGGGGGTCAATATTGTTGGCTTGCGCACCAACCAAAATAGCCGTTTATCGAGATTACATCCCAGCCACAATGTGTCAGATTACTATTTCCGCATGTCAGGCACATCAATGGCTGCCCCGATGGTCGCCGCTGCCGTCGCCCTTTTGCTGCAAAATGAGCCTGAGTTGACGCCAGACCAAGTGAAATATCGTTTGATGAAGACGGCGCGCCCCTTTGGCAATCCGGCTCAAACCGGCGCGGGTTATCTTGATATTTACGCGGCGCTGACCACGCCCACCAACGAAAGCGCCAATGTCGGTTTGCGGCCCAGCGCCCTGCTCAGCACTGGCGATGAACCCATTAACCCAACTGTCTCTTGGAACAGTGTTTCGTGGAACAGTGTCAGTTGGAATTCGGTGAGTTGGAACAGTGTCAGTTGGAATAGTGTGAGCTGGAACAGCGACGTTTGGGAAACCCCCTAACTTAAATTCGGTTGCCCGAAAATAAAATCCCCCAGATCGTAATACCAACCGCACGATCAAAGTGGATTTTAATCGCCTATATTTTGCGGGTCATTCCGAATACATAGACGCAGGGGAGGGGGAGGCGTCCAGCAAGGGGGAGAAACGTATCGCCTCAATGGGTCATCCCGATGCGTAGCGAGGGATCCCCGAAAATGAATCCGGCAAATACGTCGTCAGGTTAGCCAAAGTTTTGCCAAGCCAGTGTGACGTTTGTATGGGTTGAGGCGATAGGGATCCCTCACAGTTTACCCTGAGCCTGT
>JAHBAL020000229.1 GCA_018500105.2 Anaerolineae bacterium | reverse complement strand
TTGGGAAACTTTAAACAATCATAAGCTATCTAGCTCCAAAGTAACTTTATGGAGATTTTATTTTGCTTCACTCATCGCATATCGGCTAATCAATGAACCAGCATTTGACGGCAATTTGCGAAAAAATTATCAGCGTTTTTTAGCACGCTGGGGGTTATTACGCGAAAGTCCCTCTGCTTGGCAGGCATATCGTAATATGTCCTTTGAGCTTAGCCTTTGGGGAACACTTAAGGCTGAATTTCCTCCAAAAGATCCATTGTCAATCACAGAAATTGACTATGTTATTCATACTGCAAATTCATGGTTAATCGGTCAAGGCGCAAATTTATGGCTATGTTTAGATAGTCTGGACGAGGTTTCTATCAATGGAAGTAGCCACAGCGATATCGAGGAACTGCTCAGTAATTTAATGCGAGCTGCGAGCGAATTATTACGCTTATCTCAAATTAAATTTAAATTATTCTTTCGCACTGATCTCTATAACGCACTAACTTATGTTAACAAAGATCACTTTAGCGCATCGAAACTAGAATTAAAGTGGTCCAAAGAAGATCTAGCGATTTTGCTCGCGCACAGAATAGCAAGGGTTAAGCCAAGCCACGCCGGACGAATTACTTATCCAATCGCTATTCAGTGGATTAACCAACTTTTTGACTGGTCAACAAGTAAAGTAAAAGACTTTGATGATCTGTGTGTCAAGTTTATGGATGGCAATGCCAATGTGCTGCCTCGCAATATCATTCAGTTTTGTATCGAAGCCCAAATCAAACAAACCCAATATAACATTCAAGGTATTAACCTCGGCGAAAATGGACATTTGATTAGCCCAAATGCGATCAATGAAGCTTTGTTAACGACCGCTGACTCTAAATTGAACGATTTCTTGCAAGTTTTTCAAAATTTCAGCACCACCTACTCGCTGCTCAAAGGACATCACACCGCCCAATTTACCCGCAGCGAATTAGCTACAGCACTAAATATTAGCGATCCGCTTAAAGCGCAGCTAAGCATTTCAGATCTAGTGCGAGTTGGCGCAATCGCTATCAAAGATCGTAAGGCTGTCAATCAATCGAATGCCTTTGAGATACCGTATCTCTACGCACTAGCCCTACAAATAGGAGATTAAGATGGCACAAAATTTAGACAGTGAAACTTATTCTTTTAATTTACCTTATGGTATTTATACACTAAGCATTACAGATTTACTACAAGCATTCGTGGTAGCTTCAGATGAGGGGGCAAAAGAAACAACAACTCTTGAAGTAGCTGATTTACTTTCGGAAAAGAAAAAGATTGTAAATGCAGATAAAATCTCCAAGTTGCCCCCAAAAAGTCATGATCTTTCATATCTTTCAATTACTCCCCCCGAACAGGCAAGTCGTAATTTGCCTTTTTTGATTGAATCCCATCTGATTGTTTTAACAGAACCCGGAAAATATAAACCTACTGATGGCACAGTTCGGTTTGCGAGAACTTTAAATTGGGATGAAAATGACGCAAAAAGAATTTTGCGTCAAACAATAGGCAAAACATGGTATACCAATGTTATAGCGCAAACATTTAATTCGAAACCAGTCATGACATCCCAAGATTTATGGATTGCATTTGAATCAGTTATACCTAAATTCGATATTGATACGCATCGCTATCAATTGAGCACTTTACTTGATATTTTGGAGTATTTAAACTTCTTCGTCAAAATAAATCAAGATGAAGTTGCAAGCAATGTCGCCTTAGAGTTATTTGAACAATTTAAAATTGCTGAGTCTCCCTCAACCAAACCCAGCGATATTATTATTAATTACTCGTCTCAAGAAGCTAAAAACAATCTTATCTCAGTTGGCATCACCATTAATCTAACCAACTGGGACGATCTTACCGAGGTGAACGCACTACGTTTGCATGAGTGGCTAAAACTTGTAACTTACGGCAAGTCATAGCACAAAGTCACCTGCAACACCCCATGCCGCGTGGGCGGCAAAGTGGGGGCCGTCATGAGACGGTGGATGGCGTTGAGGTAGAGGCGATAGCCATTGCGCTGGGCCAAAGCGTGGGCCTGCGTCGCCACCTCGGCGGCAGCGGCAGACTGCCCTTGCCACAACAGCAGCGCCAGCCGCAACAACGCATGGTCGAGCAGCACCTCGCCGCCAAATTCGGGCGCGGGGGCAGCCTCGGCAATGGCGCCGGCCTGCGCCAAATCACCCGCCACAAAATGCGCCATGCCCAAATAGGTGTGCATACTGCTGCGCAAACGCTGGTCACGCTGCGCACCCTCGGTCGCCAAAGCCTCATTCAACAGCGCAATCGCACGCGGCCCGTCGCCTTGCATCGCCACAATCAGCCCCAGCATATTTAAATATTGCCCGCGCAGCCACGCCTCGCCGCTGCGCTCGGTGTCGGTCAAAATACGCTCGACCAGCCGCCGCGCCTCATCAAACCGTTTGAGGTGCAGCAAAATAAATGCGCGTTGATTCTCCGAACTCGCCACGCCTTGCCGGTCACCCATCTGCTTTTTCAGCCCAATCGCCCGCTCGGCAAAATTGAGCGCCGCCAACGGCTCGGCTTGCATCAGCGTAATCGCCGCCAAGGTGTTCAAAATGCGCCCCTCCACAAATTGATCGCCCGCCAACGCCGCCGCCGTCAAGGCGCGATGTTGATAGTCACTGGCTTGCTCCAAATCGCCCTGTTCAAATAACAAATTGCCGAGATTGGTCAAGCAACGGGCCTCGATTTGGCGCAAACCGGCAAACCGCGCATAATCGGCGGCCTCTTGCAAATGATAGCGAGCATCGCTAAGGCGGCGTTGGATGCGGCAAACCGTGCCGAGCGTCGAGTGGGCATTGGCGCGAATGCTGTCTACGGCGCGGGGCGCGATCAACGCATATTGCTCAGCGGCGCTGAGGGCGCGAGCGCAAGCGTGTTCGGCCTCGTCGTAGCGCGTCAGCATCAACAGCGCCTTGCCGCGAGTGGCATCGAGTTGGGCGTGCATAAAGGCGCGGGTCGCCCCTTCGTCGGGTGTGGCAAATTGGGTCACGGCAGGCGAGGCGGTTGCAGGTGGGGTTAATTGAGCATTGGCCTGCTCACACAAAGCCAATGCCTCGACTTGTTTGCCGCGTTGTAGCAAAGCGCTGGCCAATTTGTCGGCAATTTGCGCCCGCATGACCGGCTGCGTCGCCAGCGCCAAGGCTTCGCGGTAATTGGCGTGGGCCTCGTCTACCCGCACCGTATTCAGCAAACAATCGGCCCGCAAGACCAACATTTGGCGCAAAATTTGGCGCAAGTCGGCAGCATGGCGCTGCTGCCCAAACCGCTCGGCCCGCAACTGATGCTGCACCGCATTCAAAATATCATCCACCACCGCCAGCAAATTTTGGGCCGGGCTGTGCTGAGAGACGAAATCCAGCCCTGCCACCTCAACATTCAAAACGGCATCGCAGGCCAATTGCAGATCACCCGCCGCGCAATGATCTTGGGCCGCCGCTACCCATTCGCCGCGCATTTCTAGCCATTGCGCCGCTGCCCGATGCGCTTGTTGCGCCACATCGGGGCGCAAGGCCAGCCAGCGTTGCAAGCCGTCTTGCAATGGCGGGGCCAATTTCGCGCTGCTCAGATCATTTAACCAGCCGTGCTGAGTGAGTTGGGCAATGGCTTGGCTGTGCTGATAGGCGGGCCAAATGCTGCTGATGGCGCGGGTAAAACGCGCTTCGAGCAAATTGACCGGTTGGCGCAGGGTCATTAACACGCCTATCACGGCTTGGGCCGATGGGTTAAGCGTCTCGCACTGGGCGTTCAGGTTGGCAGAGGGGATGGCGTTTGTGACAGGCTGGGCTTGCGTGATCGTCTCAGGCGTAGCTTCATGGGGCGCTTCGGGCGTGGCTTCACGTGATTGTCGCCCCAGTTCAAACAAATGCGCCGACAATCGCGCTTCCTTCTCAAGATACAACGCGGGCACAAACAAGGCCGCAAGACTGCTCAGTTCGGGCAGGCGTTGCCCATTCTCCAACATGCAAATTTGACCGGTGCTATAGCCCACCGCAATGCCAAGGTCTTTTTGCGTCAGCCGAGCGCGTTTGCGCAAAAATCGCAAATATTCGCCAAAGGTGTGGGGCAAAGGGGCGCTGGTCATGGGGGAGATGCGTGATGAGTTATGAATTATGAATTATGAATGGAAAAGATGAGTAATGAGTAAGGAGTAATGAGTAATGAGTAACGGTATCACGCTATATTACGCTTCGATGGCGGCTTCGAGGTG
>JAHBAL020000362.1 GCA_018500105.2 Anaerolineae bacterium | reverse complement strand
AGATGTGTATAAGAGACAGCTATAGCCCATAACGATTTGCCCAAACAACTTCTTTTATTGTGCAGCGGCAATTATTACCGCAGTCGCTTCGCCGAGCATTGGTTTAACGCATTGGCGCAACAGCGCGGGCTGGCTTGGTCTGCGCAATCACGCGGGCTGGCCGACGATTTGACCGTCAATGTGGGGCCAATTGCGATGGCGACGGTCGAGGCGCTGGCGCGGCGTGGGGTGGCACTGCCAACGCCATATCGTGACCCATTGCCCGCCACCGCCGCCGATTTTGCGCAGGCTGATTGGGTGATTGCGATCAAGGAGGCCGAGCATCGCCCAATGATGCAGCGCAAATTTGCCGCGTGGGCCGATCGCATCACCTATTGGCACATTCACGACCTCGATGTGTGGTCCGCCGACGAGGGGTTGGCGCATTTGGCGGCACAAATCGAGCGCGTGATGGGCGAGTTAGAGCAATCGCCCTAGAAATCGGGGTTCTTCCAGAAACCCGATTTCAGTCACCATCAAAAGTTTTGTAACCCTAATTTTTATACATCACTTTCTTTGCTGCCGCTATAATTTTTTCAGGCGAAGGCAGCGTGTGCGCTTCAAGCGGCTGGCTATAGGCGATGGGCACATCGAGCGCGGCCACCCGTTCGACGGGCGCATCGAGCCAGCCAAAACACTGCTCGGTAATGCGGGCCGCCAATTCGGCCCCAAACCCAGCATTGCGATGCGCCTCGTGTGCCACCACCGCACGGTTGGTTTTGCGCACACTTTTCACCACCGTCTCCATATCCAGCGGCATAATCGTGCGCAAGTCAATCACTTCTGCCGAAATACCGGATTTGGCGAGGCTATCTGCCGCCTCAAGCGCGTGCAATAACGTGCGGCTGTAGCTAATAATCGTCACATCGCTGCCGCTGCGCTTGATCTCGGCCACGCCAAACGGAATCGGCGCAAGGTTTTCGGGCACATCGCCTTTGGTGTTATACAGCAATTTATGCTCGATCACGACCACCGGGTCTTGCTCACGAAAAGCCTGTTTCAGCAAGCCCTTGGCATCATGCGGGGTAGCGGGCAGGGCAATTTTGATGCCGGGGATGTGGGCGAAATGGGCTTCGAGGCATTGTGAATGCTGGGCCGCATTGCCGCGCCCGCCGCCTTGTTGGGTGCGAATTACCATCGGCACACTTACTTGCCCACCGCTCATTTGGCGCATTTTGGTGGCTTGGTTAAAAATTTGATCTGCCGCCACCCACGCAAAATCCATAAACATCAGCTCGGCCATTGGGCGTTTGCCACACATCGCCAGCCCAACCGCCGCGCCCACAAAACCGCTTTCGCTGATGGGCGTTTCGATCACGCGCTGTTCACCAAATTTTGCCATTAGGCCGTCGGTCACCTTAAACACCCCGCCATACACGCCAATATCTTCGCCCATCAAAATGATGTTCGCGTCGCGCTCCATTTCTTCGGTCAACGCCTCACGCAAGGCTTGGGAATAAGTTAGTTCACGAATCATATCTTTTTATGGGGAAGTTGCAGGGTTGCAGGGTTGCAGGTTGCAGGTTGCAGAGTTGCAGGTTGCAGAGTTGCAGGTTGCAGGTTGCAGAGTTGCAAGTTGCAGAGTTGCAGGTTGAATCTTCCCACCTGCCACTTTGCCACTTTGCAACCTGCAACCTGCAACTCTGCAACCTGCAACCCTGCTACTTTCCATACACATCTTCAAATACCTCATCCAATTCAGGATAAGGCGATTCTTTGGCAAATTGAACGGCATCGTCGAGAATCGCCGTGACGTCGTGTTCAATGGCGCTCAATTCGGCAGCAGTGACGCCACGCGTGAGCAATTTGCTGGCGCACAACGTGATGGGGTCGCGCTCAGTGCGCCACAATTCAACCTCATCTTTCGGGCGATAAATTTGTGAATCGCCGATCATATGCCCAACCGTGCGATAGGTTTTGGCCTCGATAAACGTCGGACCATCGCCGCGCCGCCCGCGCTGAACCGCATTACACACCGCGTCGTTCATCGCCTCCACATCATTGCCATCCACAATCACGGCTGGGATGCGATAAGCCAACGCCCGTTCGGCAAGGTCTTTATTGGGCGTGGTTTTGCTAATCGGTGTCATCTCCGAATACAGGTTGTTTTCGCAAATAAAGATGCTCGGCACTTTCCAGATCGCCGCCAAATTCATGGCCTCGTGCGCCGTGCCTTGATTGGTTGCGCCATCGCCAAAAAACAACACCCCGACCCGATCGAGCTTATCCATTTTGGCGGCGAGCGTTGCCCCAACGATGGTGGGAAAGCCGCCGCCCACGATGGCGTTGGCAGGCAAAATACCCTTCGACACATCAGTCCAGTGCATACTGCCGCCCTTGCCCTTGCAGCAGCCTGTCACCTTGCCCAACATCTCGGCCATCGCAGCGCGTGGGCTAATACCTTTGGCCAAAGCGTGCCCATGCCCACGATAGTTGGTGATGAGCAAATCGTCATCGCGCAAAGCCAGCGCCGCGCCTGCCGCCGTCGCCTCTTGCCCAATGCACATATGCAACGACCCGCGCACCAACCCTTGCTGAAAAAGCGCCTCGCATCTGCGCTCAAACTCGCGGGCCAAGTGCATGTGTTTATATGCGGTTTTGAGTTGTTCGTTTGATAACATAGTCTTTAAAATTACGCCAATACCAAATCCACCATCACGCCAGCCAAGCCGGTATAGCGTGCGGGGTCGAGCAAAATATCAATTTCGTCGGGCGAAAGATGACGCGACACGATTGGGTCACGCAATAACACATCCCGAAATGGCACATCGCCATCAACGGCTTGCATGGCGCATTCATACACCACATCGTGCGCCGTTTGCTTGCCCACATGTTTGCCCAGCGCAAACATCACCGCCTCCGACAGCATCAGCCCGCCCAAGGCGTGGACATTCCGCGCCATTCGCGCCACATTGACATGCATGTCGGTTAGCACACGCAACGTTTGAGCCAATGCGCCGTCCGTCATCACACAAACATCGGGCACATACGCCCATTCCATGTGGTTATACGTCCAATCGCGCTCGTGCTCCTGAATCATGCCGTCCCACGCATTACGGGCGCTATTCATCACCAGCCGCGCCAGCGCCACAATCGCCTCGCACAACATGGGGTTGCGTTTGTGCGGCATGGTGCTGCTGCCCACTTTGCCGTGATTGTAGGGTTCCTCTAGCTCCCAAACCTCGCTTTTTTGCAAAGCGATCACTTCGTTGGCGATTTTGCCGCATGTGCCGGCAATGAGTGCCGTCACGCTGGCAAATTCGGCAAAGGCGTCGTGCGCTACATGCCATGTAATCATCGGCGTGCCCAGCCCCAAATGCGCCATCATGCGCTCGCGCACTTGTAGCGCGGTTTGCGCCTGCCCCAACGCCGCCAATGTGCCCACCGCGCCACCAAATTGCCCGACCAGCACACGCGGCTTGCACTCGGCTAATCGGGCGCGATGCCGCCGAAACTCATCCAACCAAATCGCCACTTTGTAGCCAAAGGTGATGGGCAGCGCATGTTGCCCATGCGTGCGCCCGGCCATGAGGGTATCGCGGTGTTGCTGCGCCAATGCGGTCAGTCGCCGCTCAATTGCCGCTAGCCTGCGCTCAATAATGGCAATGGCGTCTTTGATTTGCAACACCACCGCCGTGTCCATAATGTCTTGGGTGGTTGCGCCATAGTGAATATATTCGCCCGCATCGCCCGCGCACACGCTTTTAAACTCACGAATGAGCGGCACGATTGGGTGCAAGGTGTGGTCAATGCCTTGCTTCATCCGCGCCGTGTTCATCAACTCGGCCCGCCCTTGCCGCGCAATTTCCGCCGCCGCCGCCGCCGGAATCACGCCCAATTCACCTTCGGCCCGCGCCAAAGCCACCTCAACATCCAGCCACTTTTGCAGCAGCGCCGTGTCATCAAACACAGCCCGCATCTCATCTGTGCCATAAAGGTCTTTGAGGAAGATCGAATTTGTGATTGACATAGCGGCGTGGTGAATGCTGAGTAATGAGTAATGAGTAACGAGTAACGAGTAACGAGTAATGAATACTGGATTACTCATTACTCGTTACTCGTTACTCAGCACTCCTTTATTTTCTGGTCAAGATTGGCTTTTGCAATTGGAATCATGCTGATGGGCAAGTGTTCGATGGTGAGCCAACCGTTGGGTTGGTTTTGCTGGGCGCGGCGCAGCAAGGTGTTCCAATCCATCAACCCAGTGCCTAGCACGGTCTCGGCAACATGCACCACCAACCGATCTTCAAGATAATAATCTTTGACATGCACGGCATCCACAAATTCGCCCAACAAATCAAATTGCTCATGAATCATGGGCGCGGGGTGAAAGGCGGTGCGAATGTCGGTGACAAAATTGCACAAATCCAAATTCACCCGCACCAACTTGGGATCGGTGCGCTCGATGACACGGCGAATGGTTTTGGCCGAGTCGAGTGTGCTGGTTTGATGCGTCTCAAGCACAATATACAACCCCAAATCGCGGCAAGTCTCAAGCACCTCGTTCATGCTTTGCACTAACCGATCTTCCGTTTCCGGCTTGTAGTTATCGGGATGCGGCCACCAATCGCCACGCGGGTTTAAGCTGGTTGGACGCAGGCCAACACCGGGCACACCAAGTTTGGCCGTCAGCTTGCACATTTCGCGCAATTGTGCCACGCCCGCCTTGCGCACCATTTCATCGGGCGTAATGATGCACGGATATTTGCCCCACAACTGCAAATAGGCCAAGCCTTGCCCGGCGATAGTGTCACGCGCATTGGCGATGACGGCAGCGGGAATGCTCTCGGCAGGCACATTGATATGGGTGCATAACCCCTGAAAGCCCAACTCGCTCACAAACCGCACACTTTCGTAGTTTATGTCGCGCAAGTCGGTGTTAAAAATGCCTTGAACTGCTATTTTCATGTGATTTTTGCTATTCTTCGCCTCGTTCCTCAACCTCGTCGGGGGGAATTTCGACCAGACCCGCGCCGCGCCGCCGCCCCCACGAACCCGCTCGCGCATTGCCGCTGGGGGCTGTGCTCAATTGCTCCAGCCGCGCCATGTCAAATTCAATCCCCAAACCGGGCCGGTCACTCAGCGTAATCCAACCATCTTCAATCGAGTGCTGTCCAATCAGGCCATCGCTGCGCCCAAGCATGGCACATTCCATCATATTGTGATTAGGCAACGCCGCCGCCACATGCGCCATATGATGGGCCGCACAATTCATCAGCGAAATGGGCAAATCGAAGGCGTAGGCCAAATCGGCCACCATCAACATGCCGGTAATGCCGCCGGTTTTTTGGCCAATTTGAATGACATCAGCCGCCTCGCCCGCGATAATGGGTTTGAACTCGCTGATATCGTCGAGATTTTCGCCGGTAGACACTGCCGCCGAAATGCTCGCCGACACTTTACGCAAGCCTGCCACATCCCAACGCCGTGCGGGTTCTTCGGCCCAAAACAAATCGTAGCTGCGCTCAAATTCACGAATATGCCGAATCGCTTGTTTGGGCGACCAATATTCGTTCGAGTCAATCATCATGATTGGTGTTTTGCCACTGCGAGACAGCGCATCGTGCATGATCTCGATGCGGCGAAAATCGGCATCTTGGTCAAGACCAACCTTAATCTTGCCAGCGTTCACCCCTTTGGCGGCCATACCTTCATACAATTGCCGCAGCGCTTCGTCGCTCAACCCAATGCCAATATCGCTGACATACGCCCGCACTTTGCGCGTGCTGGATCCCAAAGTTTTCCACAATGGCTCGCCGTTGAGCTTGGCTTTCAGATCCCACAGCGCAATGTCAATGGCGCTAATCGCCCCATTCACAAGGCCGCGATTGCCGCCCTTAAACGCCGCATCCATCATGCGTTTCCAGTGACCTCGCACGCCACGCGGGTCACGCCCGACTAAAAGCTCATTGACAAAGCTATGGATTTGATTGCGTGCGCCCGGCGAACTCAGCGCAATGCCTGTCACGCCGACATCGGTATCCAGCCATACCGCCAGCATTGGCATGTGGTCAAATCCGACTGGGTCATTTGCATCTGAAATGGCTCGATTGAGCTTAATTTCATAAGCGTGGGTGCGCACTTGAGTAATTTTCATAAGTTATTGCACCGCGCTAGCGACGCTAGCGTGTCTGAATTGTGCCGCGCACATAATCGGCATCGTCGCTCGCCAACCACGCTAACACTTTCGCCATGCCACTTGGGTCGCCCAAATTGTAGGCTTTTAGCCGCTCTTCGAGCGTAATGCCGCGCTGCTGCGCCTCAACCTCGATCACACTAAGCTTCATGTAGGTGGCAATATTGCCGGGCGATAGCACATTGACCCGAATATTATGTTCGGCCAATTTGCCCGCCGAGGTAATGCCAAGCGAAAGCACGCCGCCTTTGCTGCTGCCATAGGCATATGATGAGCTTACGCCTGTCGCCGCCCCCGACGACACATACACAATGACGCCTTTGCCCGCCTTTTTCATCAACGGCACGGCATATTTGGCACACAAAAAGCTGCCCAAGACGTTTACTTCGTAGACTTTGCGAAATGTATCTGACGTTAAATCTTCGATATCAACATAGGCGCCGAGCAAAATGCCCGCGGTGGGCAATAGCACATCCAATTTGCCATAGGTGGCGTCAATTTTGTCGAACACGGCCTGCACTGAGGCTTCGTTGGTGACATCTACCGGAATGAACATGCCGCCGATGGCTTCGGCGGTGGCTTTGCCTTCGATTTCGTTGAAATCGGCTACCACAACCGTCGCGCCGCGCTTTGCACATAGCTCCGCCGTCGCTCTGCCGATCCCCATCGCACCGCCCACCACCGCAATAATTTTGTTTGATAAATCCATGAGGGAAATTTAAAATTGAAAATTGAAAATGTAAAATTACGCGATAGCGCACCGCCCGCAAATTTTACATTTTCAATTTTTCATTTTACATTTTTACTTCAATTTGCCAGCAATCGCGTCTTCTAACCCTTTGGCAAGGGTGGCTGCGCCAGCGGCAGGGGTGACTTCGCCGAGCAAAATGCGTTGGAAGGTGGGCAAAACCACGCTGCTTTGCCACGCGGGTTGTCCGGCAAATTGGGGCGCAGTCGTGCCAATTTCGAGCGCCTTAAACGCGGCGGTGTAATAGGGGTTCTTGGTAATGCGCTCATCCTTGGCGGCTTCTTGGTTGGATGGCACATAACCGGTCTTCTCCATCAGCATAATTCCAGTGTCTTTGTCGGCCCAATGGGTTAGCCATGCCCACGCGGCTTCGGGATTCTTTTTATCATCCACAATGCCGTTATATGACGGCGAAATATCGTTGATAAGCGCCGCTGGCCCCTTGGGGCGAGGAATGCTCATAAACTTCTTGCCGTCTTTGCCCAAAAAGCCCATCACGTCGGCCAATGAGCCGGTGTGATGCCAAAGCATGGCGGTCTTTTCGGTTTGGAACCCTTCCATAATTTGGCGGAAGCTGTCGTTGGTCACGCTTGGTGGCACGGCTTTGGCTTTGGTATGTAGTTCGCTATACCACTTAAGCGCCTCGGTGGTTTTGGCAACATCGAGCGCGGCTTTGCCATCTTGCACCAACGGTGAGCCAAACGCACGAATGACTTGCACCACCAAGCCTTGCCCACCCGCGCCGCCACGCATGCCAAACCCAAAACGGCCTTTGGCTGGGTCGGTCATTTTTACAGCGGCATCAAACATTTCGTCAAAGGTGGTCGGCGGTTTTAGGCCCTTCTCATCAAACCAATCCTTACGGTAATACATCCAATCTACAAACATGAAGCTGGGAATCCCATAAATTTTGCCGTTGATCGTGGCGGCGTTGAAATATTTGTCGGGGAAGTTTTTCTTGTCGGGCCATGCCTTGATGCGCTCGGTGAGGTCTTGCAAGCCCCCCATGCCTACCATATCCGGCACACGGTCTGCCGAAATCATCGTGGTATCGGGTTTGCCACTGCCGCCTTGCACAGCCAAGGTAAACTTTGCCATGAAATCGGCATTGGGCACGGTCAGCGATTCGACCTTGGCTTCGGTATATTTTTTCATATACATCTCTGCGCCCTCTTTCAGGCCCGCCATTTCCGATTCGCTGGTGTAATGATGCCAGTAAGTGATATTACCAGACACCTTTTTTGCGGGGGCTGCGGTGGGTGCGGGTGTCGCACATGCAGCCATTGCCAGTCCGGCCCCGGTCACAGCCGTGCCTTTTAAGAACTGACGTCGAGTAATGGTCATTTTTTTCATCTTTTACCTCCTAAACTCGGGATTAATGGTAATGGTTAATGAGTAATGAGTAACGAGTAACGAGTAACCATTTATCATTAACCATTAACCATTAACAATTTATCCCTAAACTACCCTTTCACTGCGCCCACCATCAAGCCTCGCACCAGTGCTTTTTGGGCAAAGGCAAAGAAAATAATGATAGGCAAAATGCTAATCATGCCGCCAGCGGCGATGAGTCCCCAAGGCAATTGAAACTCACCCACCATCAATTGCAACACCACCGGCCATGTGCGTGAGCCTTCGCTATTGGTAAGCATGAGGGCAAACAAAAACTCATTCCACGCACCGACAGCAATCAGCACCGCCGTTGCAGCAATGCCCGAACGCGCCAACGGCATGACGACGCGAAACAAGGCCCCTAATCGGGTGCAGCCGTCAATGCGGGCCGCGTCTTCCAAATCGGCGGGAACGGCATCAAAAAAGCCTTTGAGCATGAGCAAACTGACCGGCATGGAAAAAGTGGTGTAGGTCAGCGCCAGCCCCCACAAAGTGTCGAGCAGCCCCAACGAGCGCAACATGATGTAAAGCGGCAGCAGCATGAGCACCGATGGAAACATGCGGATGGTGAGATAAAACAGCAAAATGGCCCCACGCCCACGAAAGCGATAGCGCGAGATGCTATAAGCGGCGAATGTGCCGACCAGAATCACCAGTGCCACCGTGAGCGAGGTCGTAAACGCGCTATTGCGAAACATGGTGGTCACGCCAGAGCGATTCCACAAGGTAACATAATGCTCGAACGTCGGGTTGCGTGGAATGTATTGCAACTCGTTGGTTACAATGTCTTTTTCAGGCTTAATTGAAGTCATGGCGGTCCACACCAGCGGAAAGAGCGCAAAAACCAGCATGAACGCAATCACAGCATAGGCGATGGCATCGTAAAAGCGCCGCATCGCTTTTTGCGATTCACGCATTCGGGAGAGAGAGCCAGAGAATTGCATTTTTTTAGTTTAAAGTTTGAAGTGCTAAGTGCTAAGGTTGGAATTGCCTAAGCACTTAGCACTTAGCACTTCAAACTTAGCACTATCTAGCGCTATGTATTTTTTGTGACCCCGCTAAATTTGAAATAGAGCATGGTAAACACCATCAAAATCATGAGCATGATGACGGAAACCGCCGCCGCCGCGCCAAAATTAAAGTTGTCGTAAGCGATTTGGAAAGCATAAAGTGACAGCGTGAAGGTCGCCAAACCCGGCCCGCCGTTGGTCAGCACGATCATGAGGTCGGGCGAGTTGACCAGCGCGATCCCGCGCAAAATCCCCGCCGCCACAATCACGGGCGTGAGCATGGGCAGGGTAATGGCAATAAATTTTTGCCAGCCGGTTGCCCCATCCACCTCTGCAGCCTCATACAGTTCATCAGGAATGGATTGCATCCCGGCATAGAGCAACAAGGTAAAAAATGGAAACCCGCGCCAAAGATCAACTAACAATACGGCTGGCATAGCGGTTTTTGCGCTGGCAAACCAAGCCTGATAACTGTCGAGCACGCCAAGCCAGACCAAAATATCGTTGATAACGCCCAAACGCGAATCGAGCAACAAGGCCCACATATGCCCCGCCACCACCGAAGGGATGATCCAAGGCAACAAGAGCAACACCCGTGCCACTGCGCCGCCGCGAATGCTTTTGCGGTTAAGCGCCAAAGCGGTGATCAACCCAACCAAAAACTGACTGCACGCACCAAAAACCACCCATGTAAATGTATTTTTGATGATGATGTAGAAATCTTCTTCTTGAAAAAGCTCGATATATTGCTCTAGCCCGACAAACTTCATACCCAGCGCGGCCCGCATCAGATTAAACTGCTGGAAACTGAGAAAAATGCCGTATCCTACTGGATATACAATGACTGCCAAAACTAAAAGCAGACTGGGCGCAAGCAGCACATAAGCCCAGTAGCGGCTTTCAGATAATTTTCCGAGCAAATCGAACGGATTAAAGCGCTTCACCTGATGCTTAATGGCATCTGAAGGGTTGTTAACAGACGGTGATGAAGATGGATTCATAGGATTTACGTTTGCGCTTCTGTTTCAATCACACAACTCTCATAATCTGAAATTTCAGATATAATTTAAATATTACCCTAACCTTTATAATTTGTCAAGTTCCATGAGCATTGTCGCATCAGCCAAATCGTCCAATCACACCCTGTTATCAGATCAGGTCTATCATTTGCTGCGCGACAATATTTTGGGCGGCAATTTCAAACCGGGTGAGCGCCTAGACGTTGGTGCAATGTCAGCGCAACTGGGTGTCAGCCAAACGCCGGTGAAAGAGGCTTTGGCAACACTGGCCCAAGAGGGCTTGGTCGAAATTCGCGCCCGTAGTGGCACGTTTGTGGCGCAAATCAATATGCGCGACATGATCGAAGTATTCGATATTCGAGTGGCGCTAGAGTTATTAGCCGCCAATACATTGCTCAAAAATGCCACGAACGAGGATATTGACAACCTCAATACGCTGATTCAAACCATTCAAAATGCCACTGAGTTAGATGTGCACTACCGTGAGAATGCCCGTTTTCACAAATATTTGGTCACCCTCAGCGGCAATCAACGTTTGACGGCACTGTATGATCAACTCCATGCACACGTGCATGTGGCGTTGGTGCATGTGGTGGCGCCGGGTTGGTGGCGCGACACCCAAGTCGAGGCGCAAGAACATGAGGCCATTGTCGAGGCCATTCGCAAAAAAAATAAAACGGCACTCAATGCCGCCATCACCGCCCACCTTGAGCGTTCGCGCCACACCTTATTGCAGCAACTCGAAGCCCAGCAAGAGCGAGGAAAAGGGGGAGGGTAATGGACAATGGACAATGGACAATGGACAATGGACAATGATAGGTGATAGTTTCAACTGTCAGTTATCCGTTTCCCACCGTCAATTATTCATTAACCATTGTCCATTGTCCATTGTCCATTG
>JAHBAL020000497.1 GCA_018500105.2 Anaerolineae bacterium | reverse complement strand
AGATGTGTATAAGAGACAGCGGTTGGGGTGGGGAATCGGGTCACTTCAACCACGCGCGTGACTTCGGCGGATGGTTTGGTGGCGGGGGTTTGCGGGGCACAGGCGCTTAGCAATAATGCTGTAGTAATGCCTATGAGCATTGCGGAATGCGGTGCGGTCATACGTTACTCCTATGTTACTTGTTAGATTAAGGGTCAGTCTAATAGATAAAAACAATTATATAGTGTTATCCATTGTTTATCTATGTGACTTATGCCCGATTTTTATCTCATTGAAACAAAGTTGCAAAGTGACAAAATTATTAGTAAATACGTAGGGCGAGCAAGGCTGCTTCTTAGCAAAATCTGGGAAAATTCACAACGAAAAATAACACCTCGATCTTTAGATGTAGATCGAGGTGTGGCCTAAAAATGGCACTAAAAGCACAACTTTTGCCTTAAAGTTCGCTCGCAAATGATTGCAGCACGTTTAGCGCTTCGATCACGCTGTGTCGCCGCTGGCAAATGGTGTCGCCCAGCATGAATGTGCGGTAGCCCGCCGAGAGCAAAAACGCCACATCACTCATATCGGCACACGACGGCACGGGGTGATGTGCCAATGATTCAAGGATGCGGCTGGCGACAATGGCGTTTGGGTCGGCTTGGGCCACCTCGCGGGCAGCGCGGATGATGTGGTGTGGGCGGGCGACCTCGACATACAAATCGCCGCGTGCCGCCATCAGGCGGCCTAGGCTGGCTTTGTGTTGGCGCACAAAAGTCAGCCCGCGCTGCGATTCAATCTTGAGCACCAGTTCGGCGTTGGGCAACAGCGTCTTTACCTCGTCAATATCGCTTGTCTGCTCCGCAAACGACAGCATGACGTGGCGCAGCCCCAGCTCGCGCATGGCGCTCAAATAGGCGCGGTCGGTGTCGGTCAATGTGCCCTCGATGCGCAACGACGGATGCACGATATTGACCGATTCTCCCGGCCCAATCAAGCGTCGCGGCCCTTCGCCCAAAATGAGCCGATCACCGTCAACGGCTACGACCTCAGCATACTCGCGCCCATCCGAAAAATAGGCTGGGGCAGGCGTGTCTACCTGCACGCGGTGACTGACCTTCACCTCGGTGTAGGGCGGAATGGCCGCCCCCACTACGCGCAATTGCCGGCCCTTCAAATCTACCCACAGCGGTTGCCCAAATTGTGACAAGCGGCGCAACATATCGGCATAGCTGCTGGCATCACTGCCCTTGATCGGCATCACCGTGTTCAGCCGCAGCCCGCACACCATCGGGTGACGCGCTACCTCGCCGATAAAATCAGCATACGGGGGAATTGTGACGATGGTTTTCATGAGAAGGTTGCAAGGTTGCAGGTTGCAGGTGGCAGGTGGCAAAGTTGCAAGTGGCAAAGTGGCAGGTTGCAAAGTGGCAGGTGGCAAGGGACAACTCTGCAACTCTGCAACTTTGCAACTCTGCAACCTGCAACCCTGCCCCCTACAGTTTGAGTGTGCCGCCGCAGTAGCTGCATTTGAACAGGCCGAAGGCGTCGGCGGGGATGGGGGCGCCGCAACGCGGGCAGATGAGGGCGATGGGTTTGCTAATTTCGCCAACTTTGGCCTCGGTTTGTCGCGCCAGCATGTTGGCTTGGAAGTCGCTGAAGTTCCCCCATGCGCGGGCAATGAGGCCCATTGCATAGTCAACAGCGCGTTGTTCATCTTGAATGTGAAAGATTTTTTTCGCGCCGACCGCCTGCGCCCATTGCTTGTCCACACTGTCGCCTTTCGAGCCGGTCGGTCGCCGCAAAAACCATGTATTCCATGTTTTGCCGACCGTTTGCCAAGCCTTTAGTGCGTCGGTGTCTGTCCAATTGCTATCGCCCAAGTAGCGCGTAATTTGGTCGCGTGGCACTTTGAGGTGCATTGGCGCATCGCCAAATACGATCAAAAACGGCGGCTCCTTGGCATTGGGAATGGTCACATGCGTATTGACCCAATGCGCAAACAGGCCATAACTCTCAGGCGCGTCGCCGCCGCCACCTTCGCCATACAGCGAGCCGAGCAATTGCTCAAGGTCGAAGCCGCTGGCAAATGGCGTGACCTGTAGCGGCCAACGGTCAACAGCGGCATCGCCAATCGCCACAAAACTCACCTCAAGGTCGGGCCGATATTGCACCAGCGTGTTATAAAGCAATGGCAAGCGGTCGAAGATCTCGAACGGCCATTTTGCCATCGAACCCGTCACATCCACCGCGATGATGAGCGGATTCGTTGACTCAGTGCGAATGCGTTGCTGTGGCGCAACAATCTTTTCGTTGGGGCCGCTTTTTTTCTCGTAGGTGCGCGGGCCATAGGCGGCGGCTCGTGTCGCTGCTGCTTCACGTTTCTCAGCGCCAGCCTCGCCATAGCTATAAGCCTTGTCGCCATACCAACCACTGGTGTCATCTTCCCATGAATACATAATGCCTCCTGCTAAATTTCTTTAAATCACCTTACGCACAAGATAAATATTTCACCACTAAGTGCACAAAGGACACAAAGGAAAGTAGGCTTTCGGATATAGATCTTTGAGTTCTTTGTGCACTTTGTGGTAAAAAGTCTGAATCTTGTTTAAATCTCATTTAGTGTCAATTATACACTAAATGAGTCAAATGTCAATAGGGTAATATGACAAAATACACACGACTTTAGTCCATTCAGAAAAAATAATTCTCCGATTCTTTACCAATTCCGCGTCTCCGCGATCACAGAATTTGGATCGCGGAGACGCGAAATTGGCGGAAAATCGGAGGGCGTTTTACAAGACGATTCTGGTATTCATTTTGGCTAAACAGCCTTACTCGGTAACGCTGTCGAGCATGAGGGTTTGCAAGCCAAATTCGCGGCGAAAACGCTGGTCAATGTGGCGGCTGCTGATGTAATCGGCGATGACCGCAGGCACGAGTTCGCGCCAGCCCTCGCCCCGCGCCATCTGTCGCCGCACCAGCGTGCCATCAATGGCGATGCGTTGGGCGGGCGGAACCAGCGTTACGGGTTTGATGACATGATAATCGTCGCGCATCAAATTGGCGACATACGGGTTGTCGGTGACAAAACGGTCGAGTGGGCCAAACATTTCACGCACCATCACCCGCCACTTGGGACCATTGCCCAAATCGGGCACGGCGACAAGCGTGTAATTCGTGCGCCCCGCCAGCGCCAGCCGCAGCATGTCGAGCGTCTCGTCGAGCGTAAACGGGTTGCGCACGTCGTAGCGGTTGCTGCTGCCAATGCCGATGAGGGCATGGTCGGCGCAATCGCACAGCGCCGATAGCACCGGCGTATGCCCAAGGTGCGGGGGCCGCCAGCGGGCGACCATGCCGATGTGGGTGAATTGGGGGGTGGTCATAATAAGCCAATTTGGCCTTCGCCCCGCATTTCGGCCAAATTGACCGCGCCATTGGCGAGCACGTTGGCCTCGAACGCCAGCAAGGCTTGTTTGCGCGGCAGCCCGCCGCCGTAGCCGGTCAATTTGCCATTGGCCCCAATCACGCGGTGGCATGGCACAATGATCGAGATTGGGTTACGCCCATTGGCAAGCCCCACCGCACGGCTGGCGTTCACATCGCCCAGCCGTCGCGCCAATTCGCCATAAGAGATGGTGACGCCAAACGGAATGCGTTCCAATTCGGCCCACACCCGTTGTTGAAAGGGTGTGCCTTGCGGCTGTAGCGGCAGGTCAAATTGGGTCAATTGCCCTGCGAAATATGCCTGCAATTGCCGAGCTGTTTCGGGCAAAGGGCCGACGCGCTCATCTTGCACCCAATCCCCCCCCACACTGGGGCCATATTGATGCGGCGTCATATACAGCCCCGTCAACGCCGTGCCATCTGAGGTCAGCAGCAGCGGATCAATTGGGCTGGGGATGATGCTGTAGTAGATCATGCTTTTTTAATGGACAATGGACAATGGACAATGGATAATGGACAATGGACAATGGACAATGGTTAATGATCAAATCGCTATCTACTATCACTATTCACTATTCACTATCACTATTCACTATCACTATCCACTATTCGCTAACCATTAATATAGGTTTTTCGATGATGTTGCCGTCAGGTGTGCGGGTGACGTGATAGCCGTGTGCGGTGGGGCGCGAGGCGACGATGCCGATTAACTTGCCATCCACAAAATGCGCGGCGGCGCTGTCGTCGCAGGCGAGGGTGGGCAAAATTTGCCCATCGGCGAGCATTTTGTGCAGCGATGGGCGGCGATTGGGTTCGCCATCGTAGTGCGGGCAAAATGCGCCATCTAAAAACCCCAGCCCCGCCAACACACGATACGGGCCGGGGATGGAATCGGTTGAGCATTGTTCGAACCAGCAATTGGCCCCCGCGCTGATGCCCGCCAGCACAATGCCGGCATCGTAGGCTTTGCGCAAAATGACATCTAGCCCCCATTCACGCCACAGCGCAATCATGCTTTTGGTGTTGCCGCCGCCGACATAAATGACATCTTGCGCCAGCAAAAATGATTCGAGATCGGCGGTGTGGGGCGCAAATAGCGATAGCCATGTCGGGCGGCAATTGAGCTTGCTAAAGGCATGGTAAAAATTCAGCGCGTAGCGGGTGGCATCGTCAACGGCATGGGGCAAAAAGCAAATTTTGGGGCACGGTTTGCCGCTTTGGTCGAGCACATATTGGTCGAGCAACGGGTTATCTGGTTCCATCGAAAACCCGCCGCCGCCCATGGCGATGATTTGTTTTTTGGGTGTCATAGTTTGTTTGCTCCCTTACCCCTTCACCACCACGCCATCTTTCATCACCAACGCGATGTTGGCCGTATTTTCGAGCGAGCGAATGTCTTTGAGCGGGTCGCCGCGAGCGATGACGATATCGGCCAATTTACCGGCCTCGAGCGTGCCGACGCGATTTTGCCAGCCCAAACATTCGGCGGCGGTCTTGGTGGTGGCGACAATGGCTTGCATCGGCGACATGCCGACGGCGCACATTAGCCCCAGTTCGCGCAAGTTTGTGCCGTGTGGCATTACGCCAGCGTCTGTGCCCATCGCAATTTTTACCCCAGCCTTATAAGCGCGGGCAATCGAGTCTGAGTGAATTTCGATGGTTTCGGCGGCCTTGCGAATGCCATATTCGGGCATACCGCCTTTTTCACCCTGCTCAAGCACCGACAGCGGCGCGAGCAAGGTTGGCACTAAAAATGTGCCACGTTCAATCATCAAATCAATCGCTTCGTCGTCGAGATAAATCCCATGCTCAATCGAATGAATACCCGCCCGCACTGCCTGCTTAATGCCCTCGCAGCCCTGCGCATGCGCCATCACCTTAATCCCGCGCCGATAGCGTGCCTCGCGCACAATCACATCCAACTCTTCGGGCGAAAATTGAATAAATTCGGGGTGGTCGGTTGGGCTGAGCACGCCGCCGGTGGCGCAAATTTTGATGACATCGGCCCCAGCCCGCAGCACCTCGCGCACACGCTGCCGCACCGCGTCCACGCCATCTACAATCGGGTCGGGAAAGCCGGGATACGGCGAAAATAGATTAAAAGCGTTGCCGCTGCGCATCCAACCATCAGCATGACCGCCGGTAATGGACAAGGCGCTGATGCTAATTTGCATACGCGGCCCGACAATTAACCCAGTCTCAACCGCTTGTTTTACCCCCAAATCGGCCCCGCCCGCGTCGCGCACGCTGGTGATGCCCGCATCGAGCGTGCGCCGCAAATGCTGAATGGCGCGATAAAACTTGAGCGAAAACGGCGCTTGCATGTCGCGGGCGATGTTGACCCCTTCGAGCATGACATGTACATGCGTGTCAATCAGGCCCGGCAAAATTGCGCCGCCGTTGGCGTTGATTTCGTCAATTGGCCCGTTCACCGCTTGCCGCACCGCGTTGGCCGAGCCAACCGCCTTAATGACATTGCCTTCGACCAGCACGGCTGCATTTAAAATAGGTGTGCCGCCATTGCCGTCAATGAGTGTGCCATTGTGGATGAGAGTTTGTGTGTTCATGTGAAAATTGTAAATGATGTATGACGTCGTTAACTAAATTTGCCGCCTTCGCGGGGCTGATTGGCCCCATTGCCCTCGGTGTGGCCTTGGTTGTGCTGAGCGTATTGGAATATGATTTTATGCGCTCCTTGCGCTGGCATCCCATCACCGCGCCCACCACCGACTGGCCGAGCGGCCTTGCGTTGGGGCCATTGGGCGGCTGGATGAGCGCCACCTTCGTGCTATCTGGGTTGCTCATCAGTTTGTTTGGGGCCGGGTTGCGCCAACACTTGCGCTATTTACAGTCGCCCACCCGCGGGGCGACGCTGCTGATGTGGGCTGGCGCGGCAATGGCGATGCTGGTTTTGCCGACTGACCCGACCTATCGCAGCACCCCGGCCACCCTTGCTGGCAATTTGCATGACCTCGCCTACGTCTTGCTCGGCCTCACGCTTTTCCCCGCCATGATCTTGCTGGCGCGGGCCTTCGGCAAAATTCCACTCTGGCAATGGCACAGCCGCGCCACATGGCGCATTTTGGCGCTCGCCATTCCGGCTTTTATCTTCAAGGGTGTGTTGTTTTATGGTTTTTTGATCGGTGTGATGGCGTGGTTTATTTTGGTGGCGTGGCGGTTAAGGATTGTAAGAAATCGGGTTTCTGAAAGAAACCCGATTTCTAGCTGAACGTGCTGGTCAAATAGAGCAACCCGCCCATGACGACATTACACCCAATGGCGATGAGCCACGCCAGCAGCGCCGTGATGGCGATATGAGGGAATGGCGCGGCGCGAAAGAGCCGAAAGATGCCGCCATAGATCAGCGGCGTAACCAGCAGCCCAAACGCCATAATGGGCAGCAAAATGCGCGTGAGCTGCTCAAATTCGGCTTGGCTTTGCGCCCCAATGCCGCCACCAAACAACGTCCCCGCGCTGATTGTGATGATGCAAAACGAGATCACGCTGGCGACGATGTAGGCCGTCACGCTTGCAGCGAGGCTCACCTTCCAGCCGCCCCAACCGCGTTTGCGCAGCAAGGCCGCCATTCCAGCAATGTTGGCGGCTATGCCGATGATAAAGACAATAAAAACAAGTGCACCTGTGTTCATGTGCTTTATTATGGCGAGGTAGCGTTAAAAAAGCGCTAATACCCACCGCTTGATCAAGATGGAGTTGTGATCAAGCAGCAAGTTATTCGGCAAAACAAACTGCGCAAGTGACAAACAAAGCCCTTCGCAAAGCTCACGCAAACATAGCATCATGAAAATTGTAAACTGTAGTTGTTTAATTTCATGGTGTTATCAAAGACATTATAGAAAGCGGGTTTCTGAAAGAAACCCGCTTTCTGGCCTTTTGCTGTTGTGGTATTCTTTTCATTGCTAACGGATGTTTGGTTTGTGTCTTTCATACCCCTTACTTTACCTCCGTTAGCTTTTTACCTTTAGAAACTGTTGAAACTGTCAAACACCTCGAATAGCCTAGAGATGGTCAAATAGATGGTCAAATAGAGTAACCCGCCGATAACTAAGGAGATAAGCCACGCCAGCAGTGCTGTGCTGGCGATACGAGTGGATGGCGCGGCGTGAAAGAGTCGGAAGATGCCGCCATAAATGAGCAGTGATGTGACTGGCAGCACAAGTACAATAATTTGTATAAGCTCCATAACTCCGGCTAGGCTGCCCCCTTGCTCTGAACGGCCGCCAAAAAACGCCTTCTGGCCGAATGCAATAATGAACAACGAAATTAAATTGACAACAATGTAGGCCGTCGCGCTTGCGGCGAGGCTTACCTTCCAGCCGCCCCAGCCGCGTTTGCGAAGCAAGGCCGCTATTCCAGCAATGCTGGCTATACTGACGATGATAAAGGGAATAAGAAGAGTGAGATCTTTTGTATTCATGTGCTTGATTATAGAGAGGTAGCGTTAAAAAAGCGCTAATACCACCGCTTGATATAACGTGAGTGATGACGGGTTAACCGATTTTGGTTTAGCGAGGGGGTTAAAATTGAAATATAATGTGTTGCATTGCAGCGAATGGTAGTTAGAAAGTTGTTTTGGGTGGTTTGTGTTGCAATTGATGTGTGATACGAATGTTAGAATGCATATGACTATCCGCTCGGCTATTCCAGAAGACGCTGAAAGAATCAGTGAAGTGCGTGTCAGGGCATGGAGATTTGCTTACGGAAGTATCCTGCCATCTGAGTATTTGCGAGATCTGGATCCGTTAGAAAACATCGCAAGGCTCAGGGAAGCCCTGCGCAACCCGGGCCCTGAGCGCCGTTATAGGGTTTCAGTCGCAGCTGGCAGTGTTGTTGGCTTCTCTGTTCTTGGACCGCCCAGATACTCGACCCAAGAGGACACAATTGAGCTATGGGCCTTAAACGTAGACCCTGATGCTTGGCGTGGTGGTCATGGCCGGAGCCTTGTACATCAGGCAATTGAGGACGCATCCGACGTTCGTGCTACATCTGTAGAGCTTTGGTGCATCTCTAGGAATCAACCCGCCCGCTCGTTATATGAATCGTGTAAGTTTAGAGTGTCAGGGAGGGAGCGTACAACATCATTGCTAACCGGGTACCCCATACATGAGGTCTTGTACCAATATGCGTTCTAACAAACTGCTGCAGCCGACGCCGTCCTCGTCGTTTCGCTTCTCGGCTGTCACGGCTCAACTTGCCCGTTGCATAGGTTATTCGGCGAAGAATAAAATCATAACCGAATTAAAATTTTTGCTATATGAAAATAGCAGTAGACACTTTGGCGGTAATTACGGCGGTTGTTGGCGAAGCTGAAAAGTCCCCACTTATTGAGATGACCAAAGATGCAATAATCGTTGCATCGCCTTCGACCGACTTGGAAGTGGAAAACGTGTTTTCAGAAATGTTTAAACCCAGAGCGTGTTGCAAAGACATCGCAGATGCAGCACGTCAAACATGCCAAAACTTGGCTGTAGAGAGCAACTATCCACCGAGCGTTCGATTATGGCATATACTTTACGCCATAAGTCAAAGCATCAGCTATTACGCAGAAATCCTACAAAATCACTTGCCAGAATTGCGCAAGCAATACAAGGTCAGGTCACTGGGTTTATTTGGCTCATATGTGCGCGGTCAACAGCAAGCCGATAGTGACTTGGATGTGCAGGTGAATTTCAGTGAATTGCCATCCTTGTTTCAGTTCATCAACCTTGAAGATCGCTTGAAGGAATTAACCGGTCTTGAGATTGATCTGGTGATGGTGGATGGACTCAAGCCGAATATTGGTAAGCGTGTGTTAAAAGAGGTTGTGCGGTTATGAGTGAGACCCCTGATCCCACCGATTACTTGCATGACATAGCCGAGAAGACCATGAAAATAATAAACTACAGTTACTAAATTTCATGGTATTATCAACCTGTCTCTTATACACATCT
>JAHBAL020000289.1 GCA_018500105.2 Anaerolineae bacterium | reverse complement strand
GCCCCGCGCCGCGATGCGCCTCCCCCTGCCTCATCTCGCGGGTTGATTTTATCGGGCAACAGCGAGCCGCCCAAACCCAAAAACCCACCGCCGCAAGAGCCAAAGAAGCCCAGCGGCTTGGCTGTGGCTGGCAAATGGTAATTCGCGGTAAGCTCTCAGCAAACATTTAGCAAATTTTGCGCCCACAAGGTTGTAATCAAGGTAAAATATACGGTGCATATGATTGGCCTTGTCCTTGCAGGACTCGCCGTGTTTTGATAGACTTGCCAGAACGCAAGCCTCGGGTACAAACGTATCCGAGGCTTTTTTATGTCAAAACATCTTGGTGGGACAAGACTCGCTTGAGAAGGTTGTATTTAAAAAGTAACAAGTCAATGTCACAACAATGGCGAAAACAGCGTTAGATTTTCGACAATAACATCGTCAAGTTAAGAATATGTTCTCGTCGCTGTCATGATGTGGCGTTATAGAGCGTCTTTCACGTGCCAGCAGAATGGCAATCATAGCATTGCTCTGGCAAAGAAATAAATATAATATCAACAAAACAGGATAAAACAATGGACAAAGCAGGTTTGCTGGAACTATATCGGCAAATGCAACTGATTCGCGTGTTTGAGAATAAAAGCGCGGAGATGTATGGCAAAGCCAAAATCGGTGGCTTTTTGCACCTTGATAATGGGCAAGAAGCGGTGTGTGTTGGCGCGGTATCAGCACTAAACCCCGATGATGATTTGGTAACAAATTATCGAGATCATGGTTATGCCTTGGCGCGTGGGATATCGGCCCGCGCGGTAATGGCCGAATTGTTTGGCCGTAAAGACGGCACAACTGGTGGGCGCGGCGGCTCGATGCACATCGCCGATGTGAGCAAACGTTTTTGGGGTGGGTATGCCATCGTGGGCGCCCATTTACCTTTGGCAGCGGGCTTAGCTTACGCCGCAAAATATCAAAAGACCGGGCGCATTACCATGTGCATGATGGGCGACGGCAGCACCAATATTGGCACTTTTCACGCCACCCTAAACTGGGCGCAATTGTGGAAGCTGCCGATCATCTTCTTGGTGGTCAACAATATGTATTCGATGGGCACACCGCTTAGCGTTCACAGCTCGGTCACCGATATTTATAAGAAAGCCGACGGTTATGGCATGAGAGGCATGCAAGTAGACGGCAATGATGTGATGGCGATGCGCGAAGCCGTGTGCGATGTTGCGGCGTGGGTGCGGGCGGGCAATGGGCCAGTGTTGCTCGAAGCCATTACGTATCGTCATTCTGGGCATTCGGCGGTTGACAAAAACACCCCGCGCCCAGCCGATGAAGTGGCGGAGTGGAAATCACGCGACCCGATTGTGCAGTTTACCGAGGATGTGTTATTTAATCACAACCACGCCTCGCCCGCCGATCTGGCCGAGATTGATAAGAAGATTGAAGTCGAGATTGAAGACAGCGTGCAATTTGCGGATGCCAGCCCCATGCCCGACCGCTCGACGCTTTATCGTCACATGTATCATTCGCCCGTGCCCAATATGCACATTGACGGCTCATTGATCAAACCACCCACCCTGTATAAGAAGTAAAAAGTTGAAAGTGCAAAGTGCTAAGTTCTTGGTGCTTAGCCTTGAGCAAAAAGTAAACTCAACACCTAGCACTTAGCACTTAGCACTTAGCACTTAGCACTTAGCACTTAGCATTAACAATGTCTGAAATAACTTACGCACAAGCGATTGCTCAAGCCCTACGCGAAGAGATGAAGCGTGACCCGAATGTGGTGATGTGGGGCGAAGATATCGTCAATTACAACAAGGGCGGCAGCCCATACGGTGTGTATCGTGGCTTGCCCCAAGAATTTCCAGATCGTATTTTCGATACCCCGATTGCCGAAGAAGGCATCATTGGTATCGCCATTGGCGCGGCAATGGCGGGTATGCGCCCCATTGCCGAAATCATGACCGTTAACTTTACGTTGGTGGCGTGGGACCAAATTGTCAACCACGCAGCCAAGCAAGCCCATATGTTTAATGGGCAGATCAAAGTGCCGATGGTGATTCGCACGCCCAACGGCTTTGGTCGCACCGCCAGCACCCATTCGCAAAACTTCGACGCATGGTTTGCCTCCATTCCGGGCATCAAGGTCGTGGTTCCGGCCACCCCCGCCGATGCCAAAGGCTTGCTCAAGTCTGCCATCCGCGACGATGATCCGGTGGTGTATTTGGAGCATTTGGCGCTTTATCACCGCGTCAAGGGCCATGTACCAGAGGGCGAGCACCTCACGCCCATCGGCGTGGCCGACTATAAGCGGCGTGGCAAAGACGTGACCATTGTGACTTGGGGCCGCATGACCATCGAGTCGCTTAAGGCAGCCGATGTGCTTGCCAAAGATGGCATTGATATCGAAATTGTTGACTTGCGCTCGCTGCGCCCGCTCGATTTGAGCCTCGCGCTCGAATCGGTTCACAAGACCCATCGCGTGATTGTGGTGGAGGAAGGCTGGCGCGTGGGCGGATTGGGGGCCGAAATTGCCGCTTCGATTCAAGAGCTGGCCTTCAACGACCTCGACGCCCCGATAGCGCGGGTGGCGGGTCTCGATGTGCCCATGCCCTATGCCGAAAATCTCGAACGTGCCACCTTGCCCTTTGCCGAAGACGTCGTCGCCGCCTGCAAAGCCATGATGGCGAATCAATACTAGTAGTGCTAAGTGCTAAGTGCTAAGTCCCAACTTGAAACTTAGCACTTAGCACTTAGCACTTAGCACTTAAAAAGATGGCAACCGAAATTATGATGCCCAAGATGGGCTTTGACATGACCGAAGGCACGGTGGCGAGTTGGCTCAAGCAAGTCGGCGAGGCTGTGAAGAAAGGCGAGCCAGTGGTCGAGATCGAGACCGACAAGACCACCATTCAAGTGGAAGCCGAAACTGCTGGCGTGTTGGTGGCAATTACTGTGCCCGCCGGTGAGAAAGTGCCGGTGAATACGCCGATTGGCATGATTGGCGCAGCTGGTGAAAGCATCGCCGCCAAAGCGCCCGCGCCTGCCCCGGCTGTGAGTGCGGCTCCCGCTGTGGTTGCAGCGCCGCCCGCGCCTGCGGCTGTCGCAGCATCTGCGCCAGCCCCTGTCGCAGCCTCGGCTGCCGCCGCCAATGCCGCACCCGTCACGATGCCCAAGATGGGCTTTGACATGACCGAAGGCACGGTGGCGAGCTGGCTTAAGCAGGTTGGCGATGCGGTAAAGAAGGGCGAGCCAGTGGTCGAGATCGAGACCGACAAGACCACCATTCAAGTGGAAGCCGAAAGCAGTGGCAAATTGCTGCAAATTGTGGTGGCTGCTGGCGAGCGTGTGCCGGTCAATACCGTCATTGGCTATATTGGCGATGGCAACGTGTTGGCCGGCAACGTGTTGGCCGGCAATGTGTTGGCTGCCCCGCAACCTGTCGCGCCCGCGACCCCAGCCGTTGCCGCGCCAGCGATTGCGCCACAAGCGCCGATTGACAACAGCGGCGCGAATGCGACACCCATCGCTCGCCGCATGGCCGATGAGCTAAAGCTGGATCTGACAAAGATCAAAGGCACTGGCCCCGAAGGCCGTGTGACCAAGGGCGACATCGAGGCTGCTGTTGCCGCTGGAACTGCCAGCGCTTCAGTCGCCAGCGGCGCAACGAGCGCTGCCGCCGCCAACGGGCGCGTGATTGCCTCGCCATACGCCAAGAAATTGGCAGCCGAGTTGTCGGTGGATTTGGCACGCACCCAAGGCAGCGGCCCCGAAGGTCGTATTGTGTCTGACGATGTGAAAAAGGCCGCTGCCGCTGGCATTTTGGTCTCGGCCCAACCGAGCGCTGCGCCTGCGCCAACGGTTGCGGTTGCACAACCCGTTGCTGTATCAGCCCCCGTTGTGGCGCAACCTGCTGCACCCGCGCCCAAAGCCGCAACGCCTCCGCCCGCTGGCACGCGCCGCGAGCCGCTCAGCAAGATGCGCCAAACCATCGCCTCTCGCTTGGCCCAAAGCAAGGGCACAGTGCCACATTATTATGTGGCGACCTCGGTCGAGATGGACGCGGCCTTGGCGATGCGTGTGCAAATTAACGAAGCGCTTAAGGCCGAAGGCGTCAAGGTCTCGGTCAACGACTTGGTGCTTCGCGCAACTGCGTTGACCATCAAGAAGTTCCCCAAGTTCAACGCCACTTTTGCCGGTGACGCCATTGATTACCGCGAGAATATCAATTTGGGTGTGGCGGTGGCGATGGAAGGCGGTTTGATTGTCATTAATGTGCGCGATGTAGACAAGAAGACGCTTAAGCAGATCGGAGCCGAAGTGCCCGCCATCGCTGCCCGTGTGCGCGAAGGCAAAGGCCAACCCGGCGATATGGGCGGGCAGACTTTCACCACCAGCAACCTCGGTATGTATGGGGTTGAGGATGTCATCCCCATCATCAACCAGCCCGATTCTGGCATTTTAGGCATCGGCAATGCCATTCAAACGCCGGTGGTAAAAGATGGGCAAATTGTGGTGCGCAGCATGATGAAGTTGTGGCTTGCCGCCGACCATCGGGTAACCGACGGGGCCGAAGGGGCGCAATTTGTCGCTGAGTTAAAGCGCTTGCTCGAAAACCCTTGGGCATTGGTTCTGTAAACTTTAGAATTTACGCAAGGCTTTGTTTTTACCACAAAGGACACGAAGGACTCAAAGATTTGCCTTACAACCCCTTTCTTATCTTTGTGAACTTTGTGTGCTTTGTGGTAAAACATTTCTGATGTGCGTAAGTCCTAAACTTGTCATCGTCGTTTTGTAGTGGCACGGCATGCCGTGTCGCTACAAAACGACGAAATCAAGATTTTCACATTTCTCGTTTACGCAAAGTATATTTTTGTAGCCCGACGTTGTGGCAGTCAAATCACAAATTCGAGCCGTTAAAGCCATGTTAGACCGCGCAAAACGCCTTCAACCTAAATTGGTAATGTATCGCCGGCATATTCATGCCAATCCTGAACTTGGTTTCCAAGAATTTAAAACCAGCCAATATGTCTCAGATCAACTCACGGCACTGGGCGTTGAGCATCAACGCGGTGTCGCCAAGACCGGTATCGTGGCGGTGCTGGGTAATGGCAATGGGCCGACCATTGGTTTACGCGCCGATATGGACGCGCTGCCATTGACCGAGAATAACGACACTTCGTATAAATCGCAAACACCGGGCGTAATGCACGCCTGCGGCCACGATGCCCACACCGCCATTTTACTCGGCGTGGCCGAATTGTTGGCAAAAGAAGAGATCAACGGCACGATCAAGTTGCTATTTCAGCCCTCTGAAGAAGGCGGGGCCGATGACCGTAGCGGCGGCAAATTGATGGTGGAAGAAGGCGCCCTTGATGATGTTGAGATGGTGTGGGGGCTGCATGTTGGCAGCGGTGAAACCAGCGGCATCGTGGCGGTGGCAGATGGGCCGGTGACGGCGGCAGCAGATTCGTTCGTCGGCTCGGTGATGGGCGTGGGTGGTCATGGTGCATTTCCGCATCGTTCGCTCGACCCGATCTGGCTGGCGTCGCAAGTATTGCCCGCTATTTATGGCATCATTCCGCGCCGTGTTGACCCCACCAAGAAAGCCGTCATTACGGTTGGCACGATTCACGCTGGCACGGCCAACAACATCATCCCGATGAAGGTGGACATGACCGGCACGATTCGCTCATTCGAAGAAGACGTGCGGGCGCAATTGCACGCCGGGCTTGAGCAAGCCTTCTCCATCGCCAAGGCAATGGGCGGCGATTATGTGCTTGAACATCCGTATGGTTACCCTGCTACTGTCAACGACAAAGATGCTGTGCGTCATATTCGCAGTGCGGCAGAAGACTTGCTGGGCAAAGACCACGTGGTCGAGGCGCACCCGATGATGGCAGGCGAAGATTTTGCCTACATGGCGCGTAAGTCACGCGGCGGCTTCATCGCCCTCGGCGCGGCCATCGGTGACAAACCCCGCCCGCATCATCACCCCGATTTCGACATTGACGAATCTGTGCTTCATATTGGCGCCGCCGTCATGGCCGAGACGGTGAGGCGATATTTGGGGAAATGAGTGAATGAGTGAATGGGTGAATGGGTGAATGGGTGAATGGGTGAATGATGGACGACCTAATCCCCAGCAATCACTCATTCACCCATTCACCCATTCACTCATTTAAATCATAAAAACACAGCAGGGTTTTGCCGTAGCGGCGTTCATCGGTAAGGGTGAGGTTGGTGAGGGCGAGCGGCGTAAATTCGCGCGGGTCAATTTGCACCATTGCGCAGCCGTTTTCGCTTAGCCAGCCCACATTTTGATCGAGCGCCATCAGCGCCCGCGACCATAGCCCCTTTTGTTGGGGCGGGGCAATATAAATAAAGTCGTAGCGGGCGTTGGGCCGCCCAGCCAGCAGCGCAAACGCATCCAGTCGCAAGATGCTTGCATTGGCCTCAAGCCCGACCAATTTTAAATTGGCTTGGATGGTTTTGATTGCGGCGGCTTCTTTGTCATTAAAAATTACTCGCTTTGCGCCGCGACTGAGCGCCTCGATGCCAACCGCGCCCGTTCCGGCGAACAAATCGAGCCATGTGCTGTCGCGCACATCGTCGGCGATGATGTTGAATAGCGCTTGTTTTACCCGATCCGTGATCGGACGTGTGCCCTCGCCGGGCACAGAATAGAGTCCGCGGCCTTTGGCCTTGCCTGTTGTTACTTGCATTTCGTGGTTATTGTAATCCTATTTAAAGCCACTGACCGAGAAATGTCAACACTTCGGCCCGCATCTCGGCAGTTTCAAAATGACCGGTCTCGTAGCGTTTGAGTTGCCATGCTGGGCTAGCAGCATGGGCAGCATAAACTTGCTTCAATTCAGCATCAATCCAATCTAACCCACTGGCGGGGGTGAGGCGATCTTGGTTGCCATTTAGGCTGAGATGCGGGCGTGGCGCGATGAGGGCATTGATTTCGGCGGTTGTAAAGTGCTTGAGCAAGGACGGCACATAATAATAGATGCCGTGCCCATCCAACCCGCGTGTCTCGATTAAGGCTTGGAAATCGGTCATGCAGCACAGATCTATACACACCCGCACCCGCTCGTCAAGCGCCGCCAGCCACCATGCCATTGTGCTGCCCATTGACAACCCTAATGTGGCGATACGTTGTGAGTCAACCTCGGTGCGGCTGCACACATAGTCGAGGGCACGCAAACTGTCATAAACCATCATGCCCCACAATACCTGACCGTGCCACAACATATATTTAAACAATTCGCTTTCGCTGCGCCCACGCCGTTCGCCAAACAGCCAATGGTCAATCGCCAGCACCGTATACCCTTGCGCTGTCAACGCCTCGGCATAGGGTTGGTTGTGCAAATATACATTGCCGTCGAGTAGCTCATTTTTGCCCAAAACGTAATTGCCACCGTGCGAATGATTGAAAATGACGCAAGGCATTGGCTCATTTGCCGATATATCGGCGGGCTTGACAAAATAGGCTGGCACGCCCTCAATCCCGTTCAAATCAAGGATCAGCGTTTCGACGATATAGTGATGTTGTGGCTGGCTGCGGCTTTGGCGGTGCGCAATGCCAATCGTTTTAGCCTGAATTGGACGTTGGCGGTTGGGTAAATCGCCCAACAGCCCATACAATTGTTGTCGCCGCTTGGATGAAAAATCTAAATCGGGCTTGAACATTACGGCGATTCCTCGACAAACACCACTTTTTCAAAACCGGCTGCCAACAATACACGCTCGATGATGGCGCGGGCGTTGCGATTGGCCTCGCGTAGCATCCCACTTTGAATTGCCATTTCGCGCACTGCTTTTACAGCTTGCTCGCGGGCTTGGCCCTCTAGCTCAAGGGTGGGCGAGAGAATGATGAGGTTAGTGCGGTCATACACACGGGTGGTGCAGGGCTGAGTTGAATCGTCAATCAAATACACATCTTGCAATTCGGCCTTGGGCAGCCGCACGGTTACGGTTTTGCCATCCGGGCTGATTTGCAAATCTTCGTCGCGCAATTTTGATAGGTCAATACCGGCCTTGACGCGCCCACACGCCACCAGCAACAGTCGCTCGACGATGACATTGCCCACCCGCGCTTTTTGCGCCTCGACGACGGTAGACATATATGAGGTTACGGTCGAGAGGTCGGCGATGGCCCGCACTTGCAACACCACCGGCGGTTTGGCGATGATGGTGGGCGTGGCGGCAGGCATGGCGGTGCGCACAATATTGGCTGGGTTGGCCGCGCCCAACAAGCTGCCGAATGAACCGGTAACGGCCCCGCCAAAATCGCGCAGCGCCAGCGCCAAAATCATGGCCGAGGCGATGCAACCGAGGCTGAGGATGGCGGCAATAAATGGCCCTGCCGCCCGCTTTGGGGGCGGGGGTGGTGGCGGCGGTGGCGGCGGCGACACAGGCCGCTGCACAATCACCGTCCGCTGCCCGGGTCGCCGCGCTGGCGGGGGGCGGCTGGGGAATTGAGACATCCTTTTAAATGAGGGGGG
>JAHBAL020000251.1 GCA_018500105.2 Anaerolineae bacterium | reverse complement strand
TTAGATTGGTTTAGGCAATGGGGATCCCTCACAGTTTACCCTGAGCCTGTTGAAGGGTTTCGGGATGACACTTTGAATTTTGAACTTATCGGGAGATGATCCCTTTACATCGCTATATCTAAAGGTTTTATCTCCGCCGCGTTACTCACTGGCCGACCGCAACGCTCCTCACCAAACCTTAAACCTAATTGCATCAAACCTCCGAGGTCTCAAAGACCTCGGAGGTTTTGCCCTTCCCCCGGCCTCTCCCGCATACGAGAGGGGTGTTTTGCCCCTCTCCCGCTAGCGGGGGAGGCTGGGAGGGGGGCGGGTTATATAATCAAACGCATCTCTTGTTATGTCGCACACCACCCCCTACACCCTAACCTGCCCACAATGCCACAGCCGCACCCCCCTGCAACCGCACTATGTGGGCTTAGACTCAGTTTGTCGCATGTGTGGCTGGCAGCGCCCGCCCATCACCAGCGCCGTGCGCGTCTTGGCCGACCTCGACCTGCCCATTTTGGCCCCGCCGTTGCTGGTGGGTGAGTGGTTGCTGTATGGCTTGGGTGACAAAACCGACGCGCAGGGCGGCGTATTCGCGCTGCACCTCGCCAGCGGCAAGCAATGGCGCTATTCCATCCCCGCCGCCGTGCCGGGTGGGGTGAGCTTGCTGAACAGTGGGGCCAGCCCCAAGGCGGTGTTTGGCGACGCGGGTGGCACACTGCATGTCATGACCCTGCCTGACCCACGCGCCCCCAACAGCCAGTTTACCTCGGTGCAACGCATTGGGCTAGAGGGCGGGGTTTTTCATGCCCCGTTGGTGATAGATGACCGCACCGTGTTGTTGGGCACACAAAGCGGGCTGCTGTATCGCATAGACCCACTCAGCGGTAGGGTGAGCAAACAAACCCGCTTAACCGGCATAGCTGAGGCTGCCCCTGCCTATGACCCGTTGCGCAAACTGGCGTTGTTTGTGTTGCGTCAGCGTGACGAAAGCAGCGTGTTGTATACGTTTGACAGCGCTGGCGTGGCTTTTGAATGGTTGACCCTCGATACGGTGGTGTATGGCAGCCCAATGTTGTATAACGCCGAAAACCTGATTTTGCTGGGAACCCAAAGCGAAGGCGTGTGTGCCTACGATTGGCGACCCAACGCGGCTAATCCTCCGCGCCGCTGGCGTTACCCCATTCAACAAAACAAACCCGTGCGTGCCCAAATGACGCTAGACGCCAGCGCCCGCCGACTGTATGTCGCCGACCAAGCTCGGCAATGGCATGTGATAGACCCAAGCAGCGGCCAAAAACAGCAAACCGGAACCAGCAGCCGCAGCCCAGTGGCGTTTACCCCGTTGGGTTTGAGCGGCGATGAGCAAGCTACATGGCGAGGTTTGGCGGCGCTGGCCGAGAATATCGGCACCTTATCATTGCTCGACCTGAGCCAAGCCCAGCCAAGCCCAGTTTGGCAATTTGATTGCAGCGCTGATAAACGTCTGCTCGATAGCCCCTTGCCAGCGGCAGTGATCGGTGGTGCAAGTGCCTATGGTCAAGAAGTGGTGTTTGCGGCGCTCAATGGGCGGGTGTATGCCATGCCGTATCATGGCGGCAATTGGGGCTGGGCCGCCCAACACGCCGAGGCGCAGGGTGATTTTGCCAGCGTGGCTTATTTCAAACTTCAGGCCGAGGGGGCGATCGCACCAGCCGAGTTGGCGGTGGCCCGCTATTTGGCCGATCGCCAACAACATCTGGCAGCGGCGGTGCTGTATTTACACCTCAATCGGCGCACCGATGCGGCAAGCCAATTTGAACACCACGCCCGCGCCACACGTCTGCCAGTGTGGTGGGATCGTGCCCGTGAGGTGTGGCAGCGCATCCCCGATGAAGCCCGTGCCCAAGCCTGCGCCGCCGAGGCCGCCAAGCTGGGAAAGCGCCCGGTGCTGAAGCTGACGGTGATCGAGGCGGCGGCTTTGCAAGTGGGGCGAGATGCTAAGATCAAGGTGCAACTGCACAATGAGAGCGCATTTTTGGCGCGGGAGGTGCATATTGAGTTGCAGTTTGAAGATGGCACACATGACCAACACACCCGCGCCGAATTGGGGGCCGGTGCAACGTGGACCGTAAGTTTGAACACCTCGCCCAGCAAGGCCGGGGCCAAACAGGCGACCTTGAGCTGGCTGTGCACTGACGAGCTTGGTAACCGCATGCCCACCCAATTTGTGCGCACCGACTTAGTGGTCGCCGAGCCTCATGCGCCCCCCATTGTGTATCAAATTGATAAAATGTTTACCGGCCCAGCGCATATCCGAGAAATTCAAATCAAAGACTCGGTGGTGCAACGCAGTCAAATAGGAGCAGATGGATGACATTCACCCTTGGCGATCTGATCTTCGATAAATACCGAATCGAACGCGAACTCGGCAGAGGCGCCTTTGGCATGGTGTATTTGGCCCGCCACACAACGCTAGGCACGCTGGTGGCGATCAAGATGCTGCACTCCGAAATGACTGGTGTGAGCAGCACAATGCTGAACGACTATAAGAAACGCTTCTACCTTGAGTCCAAAGCAAAAATAGACCACCCGAATGTGGTCAAAGTGAACAATTTTGAGGCCGATGCGGCTGGGGCGCTGCTGCTCGAGATGGAATATGTGCCGGGGGGCACACTTGCAGATTTGCTCAAGCAAGGCCCAGCGCCGATTGAGCAAGTGCTTGCGGTGCTGCGCGATGGGTTGGCTGGGCTAACAGCCATGCACGAACATGCGCGAGGCACGTTTGTGCATCGTGATCTGAAGCCGAGCAATATTTTGCTGGATGCGACGGGCCGCGCCAAGATTGCCGACCTGGGCAGCGCCCAAACCCCGTGGGATAACCCCAGTCTGCTAGGCACACTTGCGCCGCCGCACCCGGGCACCGCTGGGTATCGCTCGCCAGAGCATGAGGTGGGGAACAGTTTGCTCACTCCCAGCGCCGATGTGTATGGCTTGGGCTGTGTGGCGTTTGAGCTATTGACCGGCAAACGCTGGTTTGACGCGCAACGCGATGCCGATGGCCCACGTGATTTGCGCGGCGATGTGCCGGATTGGCTGGATGCGATTGTGCGGCGTATGTTAAATGAGACGCCGGGCAAGAAGAAGGCTGACCGTGACGACGCGACAAAACGTTATGTGGATTGCCGCGATGTGGCGCAAGCGATGAAACAAGGGGCAGATGAAGCCAAGCGCAAAGTCGAAGCGGAAGAGGCGGAGCGTGAGCGACAAGAGCGAGAAGCCGAAGCCAAGCGCAAAGTCGAGGCGGAACAGGCGGAACGCATTCGCAAGGAGCAAGAAGCGATTGAGTGTTATTCGCGTGGTGTGATCTATCACAATAAGGGCGACTACGACTGCGCGATTGCGGAGTATGGCAAAGCGATCGAACTCAACCCCAATAACCCAGACTATTGGTTTCAGCGCGGCAAGAGTTACAGCAGGAACAATAATGAAACTCAAGCTATCGCTGACTACAACAGTGCTATCCAAATTAATCCTAACAAACACGACTACTATTACGAGCGCAGCTCGAGCTACTTTAAAAGGCAGGATATTTTGCGTTATCTTACTGACAAGATCAAAGCAGATCACATGGTTCGTATGTCATCAGCGGGAAGACATTTAATTTAATCGCACAAAAGTTTTACAATTCCAAAGCCAAAGAATTAGGCTGGAAATAACCGACTATGTTCACCCCCAACCAACTCATCCTCGATAAATACCGAATCGAACGCGAACTTGGCAGAGGCGCCTTTGGCGTGGTGTATTTGGCCCGCCACACAGCGCTAGACACGCTGGTGGCGATCAAGACGCTGCACCGTGATGCGCCCAACCTAGGCAGCAGCGAATACGGCAATTTCCGCGCCCGCTTTTTGCAAGAAGCCAAACTGTCGGCCAAGATCAAACATCCGCATGTGTTGCGG
>JAHBAL020000521.1 GCA_018500105.2 Anaerolineae bacterium | reverse complement strand
AGATGTGTATAAGAGACAGGACCTCGTTCGTGACCCGTTTTGGAACAAAGGCACGGCATTTACCGAAGCCGAGCGCGACGCACTCGGCTTACGCGGCTTGCTATCGCCACGCATTGCCAACATCGAAGATCAAGCCGTGCGGGTCTTGGCCAGCCTCGACAAATGTGCCACCGACTTCGACAAATACATTTACCTAATGAATTTGCGCGAGCGCAACGAAGCGCTGTTTTTCCGCGTGCTGGTAGACAACCTCGAAGCCCTCATGCCCATCGTCTACACCCCAACGGTGGGGCGCGGCTGCCAAGAATTTGGGCGCGTCTTTCGCCGTCCACAAGGCTTGTTTATCTCCTACCGCGATATCGGCAAAATCAAAGACGTGCTGCGCAATTGGCCGATTGACGAAGTGCGCTGTATCGTCGTCACCGACGGCGAGCGTATCTTGGGCTTGGGCGATTTGGGCCTGAACGGCATGGGCATTCCGGTCGGCAAATTGGCGCTTTATACCGCCTGCGCGGGCATCCACCCCATGCAATGTTTGCCCATCGCCATTGACGCGGGCACAAACAACGAAAGCCTGCTCGAAGACCCGCTCTATATCGGCGAACCCGTGCGCCGCATTGATCGCGCTACCTACGATGTGCTGATCGAAGAATTTGTGCAGGCGGTCAAGGAAGTTTGGCCCCACGCCTTGTTGCAATGGGAGGATTTCGGCAACAGCAACGCCTTCCGCTTTCTGCATCATTATCAGCCGCAAATTTGCTCATTTAATGACGACATTCAAGGCACGGCCAGCGTGGTGCTGGCGGGCATTTACTCGGCGTTGCGCATTAGCGGCAAAAAACTAACCGACCAACGCTTCTTGTTTATGGGCGCAGGCGAGGCCGGTATCGGGTGCGCCGATCTCATCGTCGCCGCGCTCATGGCCGAGGGCATGAGCGAAGCCGATGCGCGGCGCACGTGTTGGATGGTGGACTCGAAGGGCTTGGTGGTGGGCAGCCGCACCGATTTGACCGTGCATAAGTTGCCCTATGCGCACGATCACGCCCCGGCCAAAGACTTCATGAGCGCCATTTTAGACTTGCGCCCCTCAGCCGTCATCGGTTTGTCGGGCAGCGGCAAATTTACCCAGCCGATGGTCGAGGCGATGTGCGAATTTAACGAGCGCCCGATGGTATTTGCCTTGTCGAACCCGACCAGCAAATCGGAATGCACCGCCGCGCAAGCCTACGAATGGTCAGAAGGCAAGGCCATTTTTGCCAGCGGCAGCCCATTTAATCCGGTGGATTACAAGCAACAAACCTTTGTGCCCGGCCAAGGCAACAACGCCTATGTCTTTCCGGGTGTGGGCTTGGGCGTCATTGCCAGCCACGCCAAAATGGTGACCGACGAAATGTTCTTCGTCGCCGCCCGCACCCTCGCCAACATCGTCACCGAGCGCGACCTTGCGCTGGGGCGCATCTATCCGGCCCTCAGCCGCATCCGCGAGATCTCAGCCGCCATCGCCGCCGCCGTGTGCGAAACCGTCTATGCACGCGGCCTCACCGACAAACCCCGCCCCGCCGACATCCTCGCCGATGTCAAAGCCCATATGTATGAGCCGGGCTATGCCAACTATTTATAGTGGATAGTGATAGTGGATAGTGATAGTGGATAGTGCTAGTGGATAGTGATAGTGGATAGTGGATAGTGGATGGTGATAGTAGATGTTTTTTTTCCTCAACTATTCACTATCACTATCCACTATCCACTACTGCCAACTACTTTAATTGCGCATTCATCCGCAGGTCGGTGAGCAAGAGGACTTCGCTGTCAACATCGAGCAGCAGGCGAACTTCGCCGCTGGGTGAAACGTAATTACCTGATACGGTAAACGTGCTATTTGCGGGTTGCATGGTGCTGCGCACCCGCAAATATTTTTGCATTTGCCAATCGTATAGCCATGCAGACGAATCACGTAATGCCTGCCGCGAACTGCTGCTGCTAAATTCAACCGAAATGCGCAACTCGGCGTTATTGGCGCTGTTACGAAGCGGCAACCAAGGCGCAAAGGAAAAGATATGCTTACCCGCCTCAAGCGATAAACCAGCATCGTTGACAATCGCCGCCGAAGTAGACGAAGCCACATTCCATGTATACAAATCGGCTGGAATCGCCATTGTTGGTTGCACATCCAATGCCGCGACGGGCACATCCCACATCCGAATACCACGATCAAAATATTGCGCGGCGTCAAATTGCACATTGCTGCGGTTGGCGTTGTCCCAACACGCAAACGTCGCGCCCAAGCTGGCTTGCGAACGCAAATCGCCAAAGGTCGCCAGCAACAACCCGACATCATTTTCCTTGTCGTTGCGGTCGCTGCCATATTCGCGCCATTCGACCAACTGCGAATTGAGGTTATCGCCGGTCGAGAAAAGATAGCGCGTATTGCGGCCCGATGAAAAAGACGAGATCGAGCCGCTATAGCCAGAAGCGCTAAATCGCTCGATCACGGGCGGGATCACGGGTCGCATCCGATGGCGCAACAACGGCAAATTGACCTCCAACTTGGCGCCGGGTGGAAAATTGCCTTTAAATTTCTGATAATCGCTCGCCATCAACACACAATCTTGAAAAGTGGCATTCGATTGATTAACGATCAGCCCCGTGATTGTAGGGGCATCGTCGGGTTTTGTCACAGTAGACATGCGCAAATCGGCGCTAATTTTGGGCAATGGGGCCTCGCTGCGCACAAAAAACGACTTAATTTCGGTATTGCTCACGCCGATCTTTTCCACCCTCGCCCCATCGGCCTGACGCATGGTGATGGGAACTGGGGCCAATGGACGCGACGAGCTAGATGACAGCGTGCTAAATTCGCGCACCGGCATGGCAAAACCGCGTTGCGTGTTCAAATTTAAATCCACCCGACGCGGCGCAAACACGCCGATAAATTCCATCACATTGCCTTCATTCACCCGCGCATCGCCATACACCAAACTGATGCGATTCGATAATATTTGACTGCCGCGTAAACGGGCGCTCGCTACAAACCCAACTGCGCTAAAAATCAGCACAATCAGCGGAATGCTCACCCACGCCCACATCAAGCGATTCAATTTGCGCAAAACAGCAAAATTGAGCGGGCCAATCACGCCGATATACAACGCCAAAAACGCCAGCACCATCCAAAATGGCGGCAAACCAGTTGACGGAATGGCCTTGGCGGCCTTGCTGCCCGCATCTTCGGCCCGCACTGGGCCGAGTGCTTGGGGTTGGCCTACCCGCCCACCAAACAGCGCCACAAACAATTGCACCCGCTCTGACCAATCGCGCAGCGGCGCAATGGTGACATCAAACGCCAACTGATCTACCAAACCGCGCCCCAAAACACGCCGCACAATGAGCGGCGCAGTGCCGCCATTCACCAACACTTGGGCATCGGGGGCGGTCACCTGCATGGGGGCCAATGGAATCGTCACGGTCTGCGTTGGCACTTCGGCAATCGGCTCGATGCGATTGGCAGCAACATAGGCATTCAAGTTATTCAGTGCGCCTTGTCCGGCATTAGTCGCGGCTCCGGTACGGGCCGGCAAAATATCGCCCCAAGGCGGCGCAGTCAATCGCGCGCCCGGCCCGCCACCCACCACCAAATGCCCGCCATTCACAATCCACGCCCGAATCGAGCCTTTTTGCGCCTCGGTCAGCAAAGCGCTGTCAACATTGTTGACGATCAAGACATCCACCGCCCCCCACGATGCAACATGATCGGGCAACTGATCGAGCCGCATTTGCGCCAAAAAGCTACGCCCGCCTAACGGCGTGCGCACGTCGCCCAGAAAATTGAAGCCATCGAGCGGCTCGCCCGACACCACCACCAAGCGATCGGTATTGGCAAGTTGTCGGACCGTGACCGGCAAACTGCTCAATTCGACGCCGTTGGTGTAAAACTTAACGTTAACCGCATTGCGGCCCGGCGGGGCATACATCACCACTTGCCGCCGTGCATTTTTTACCAATGACACAGGCGTGTAAATTTTGTCAGCGCTATTCTCGGCGTTGGTGTCTTCAATCACCAATTCGCCATCAACGGTCTCGGTGCTTGTCACGCCTATGCGCAATGGCGTCCATGTGTCTTGTTTGGTATAGCCGCCATAGCCACCCTCGACCGTCAGCGTAATAGCTGGCAATTGCGACGGGCGCATCGGCGCAGCCGCCTGCGCCCACGACACCGGCATAAGCAATGCCAGTAATGTGATCAAAGCAATTAGCCCGTAATGAGGTGGCGTGCGTGTTTGCATATGCGTATGATTATATGATTCGAGTTAAACGTTCAACAACCAATTTTCTATCACCAGCTTGGGCAAGTCGTGAAAGCTAGGGAGTCACCGAATTTCATTATATACGCTCGTCAGACATCCATGAAAAAGAAAATCGCCGGATGTGCTACCTTTAAGTAGCACATCCGGCGATTCTTAATCCATTCGAGCAGCGGTTATGCCGCCACCACAACGGCGCGGATGCGGGCATCGCGCACAGCGCGGTTAAAGCCCTTGACGTCTTTCTTGATCACGACGACCAATTCTTCCATCACAGCTTCAACCTTGGCTTTGGTCTGCTTATAAAGGGCAATGCTCTGCTCGGTTGGGGCGCTGTCGGCGCTGCTTACCACACTTGCCAACATGCCCAAGGCCGCATTCAGCCTCGCCTTGCCCATATACAAGTCTTTTTGCTCGCCCGGCGAAATCAGCTTATCTTCAATCGCGGCGAGCTTCTTAAGCAGGTTGTTGGCTTGCTGCTTCAACGCCTCGTCGGCAAGACGGCGCTCCCAGCCCTTCACCTGTTCGCTAATATCACGCACTTTGTTTACCGTAACGTGACAATCGCTGATCGAATCGCGGATCTTGTTCAAGATGCGCATTTGATTGCGCATGGCGGTCAAGCTGGTCTTGACACGCGGGTCATTAATCACTTCAAAGCTGGCCTCAGACTTGGTAGCACCCAATTCGAGCACCGCCCGATAATTGCCCGGCAACACCAGCGGCCCTTCCCACATTTCGGTCGCGGCCTTGTTGCCCGGCACACGCTCGGCACCAGCATGGCGCAAATTCCACAAGAACTTGTTCATGCCCGGCTTCATGGTGATCCAAGGCCCGCTGTCCATGTATTTCTTCTTGTCGTCCCAGCTATCGTAATCGGCGGCCTTGGGCGAATAGGTGCGCAATAGCTTGCCCACGCTGTCATAAATTTTGAGGGTCGCCGAAGCGGCTGCCTCAGTGCCCGCCACGCCATCGGGCAGATAATACATGAGCAAAACGCCATGTGCTGCGCCCTGACCCGCATCAAGGAACGTGCGCACCACCTGACCGGTCTCGTCTTTCGAGGCAAGGAAGGTGGCCGATGACCCTAAGCCGAGGCTATATCCTTTGCCTTCGCTGGTGGCCCATGCCGCAACCAGATCTGGCAAAATGCGATAGGCGGTCTTGACGCTGAACAACCTGACCTCGCCCGGCAAGCGCTTGGCGGCATCATGAATCGGCGAAAGGTCGTCCACAATCCAGAACCCGCGCCCGTGCGTGGCGATCACCAAATCCTGCCCCTTCACCTTAATGTCATACACAGGTGTCACTGGCAAGCTCTCCCAGCGTGTCCAATTTGCACCATCATCAATTGAAACATACAAACCGGTTTCGGTGCCGCAATACAATACGCCAGCCACATTCGGGTCGGCCCGCACCACGCGCACATAATCGCCCTCGGCAATGCCGCTCACAATCTTTTGCCAAGTCTTGCCATCATCGCTGCTCTTGAAAACATACGGCGTGGTGTCGTCCAATTTATATTTGGTGGCAGCCATATACCACACGCCCTTGGCATGTGGCGACGGCTCGACGGTGCGCACCCATGCCCATTCGGGCAAGCCAGCCGCACGTGCGCCTTCGGTGATATTCGTCCAATTCTTGCCATCATCGGTGGTGATATGCAGCAAACCATCATCGCTGCCCGACATCAAAATACCTTTCTTATGCGGCGATTCGCGCAAGGCAAAAATGGTGCAATAAAACTCAGCGCCGCTGGTGTCGAGTGTGATCGGCCCGCCCGATGCTTTTTGTTTCTCGCGGTCATTGGTGGTCAGGTCGGGGCTAATTTTTACCCAATTCTGGCCCAAGTCGTTGCTACGGAACACACATTCGGCACAGGCATACAGCATATCGCTGTCGTGTGGCGAGAAGAAAATCGGTGAAGTCCAAGGCACGCGATGCTTGAAATTCGACGGATCGTCGCCGCTATACGGCTGCGGCCACACGTTAATCAGTTGAATTTGGCGGCTGCGGTGATTGTATTTCTGCAATGCCCCCAATCCACCCGGCGAACTGCCAACTGCCCCCACCACCACGATGCTCGGATCATCGGGCTTGACCGCAATATAGCCGCTCTCGCCTGTGCCAGCCGAATGACAATCGCCCCACGTGACTGGCCCAGCAATCGTATCATTTGGCACACAAATCGAGCTATTGTCTTGCTGCGTGGCATACAGGTTATAAGGGAACTGATCATCCGTATCAATCTGATAATACTGACCAGTCAGTTGATTGTGAATCGAGCTAAACGACACGCCGCCATTCAGCGACACATTTGCGCCGCCGTCGTTGCTCTGAATCATGCGCTTGTTATTATTGGGGTCAATCCACAAGCCGTGATTATCGCCGTGCGGGGTCTCGATTTCGCTAAAGCTCTTGCCTGCGTCGGTTGATTTCCAGAACCCAAGGTTATTGATAAATACAGTGTCTGATTCTTGGGTATCGCAATGCACGTGCATGTAATAGAATGGGCGACGGCGCAGGTCGGGGTTCTCATTCACCAAGGTCCATGTGTCGCCAAAATCGTCAGAGCGATACAAGCCCGGCTTTTCTTGCGACTCGACAATGGCATACACGCGCCCGGCCTTAACCGGCGAGGCCGCCACACCAATTTTGCCGATTAAATTGTCGGCCTTTTTGGCGTTGGGCAAGCCCTTATTTTTGCTAATGTCTTCCCACGTTTCGCCGCCGTCTTTGCTGCGCCACAAACCACTGTCTGTGCCACCGCTCACCAACTCGTAACCATTACGATACACTTGGTAGACGCTGGTATAAATTACTTCGGGGTTACGCGGGTCAAACGTCAGGTCAACTGCGCCAGCTTTGTTGCTCTTATACAAGGTTTTGCGCCATGTCTTGCCGCCGTCGGTTGATTTGAAAAACCCGCGTTCTTCGTTGTCTCCAAATGCGTGACCCAAGGCCGCCACATACACAATATCGGGGTTCTTGGGGTGCACATCTATTTTGCCGATGTGGCGCGTGTCAGTCAAACCACAGTGCGACCACGTCTTGCCGCCATCGGTTGACTTATACACACCATCGCCATAGCTCACATCGGTGCGAATGGTGCTTTCGCCCATGCCAATGTAGATCACATTTGGGTCGCTCGGCGCAACCACAATGCTGCCCACCGATGAGGTCTTTAAAAAGCCATCGCTAATATTGACCCATGTCAAGCCAGCATCGGTGGTTTTGAATACACCACCACACACCGCGCCAAAATAAAAGGTGGCTTGGTCTTTGGGGTCACCCGCAACCGCCACGACACGGCCACCCCGTGACGGCCCAACATTGCGAATATGCAACGATTTTGCAAGATCTTTTAGGCTCAGGCTAGGGGCGGCTAATGCTGGAGGTGGAGGAGGAAGGTTTTTTGCGCTCTTGGCGCTGGATTTAGTTGTTCTTGGAGACATAGAAATATTAATTTGTTGGCCTTATAATTTTTAAACTGCGTCTTATTACGTCTTAAGACACTAAAAAAAACTGTAGGCCCCGAAAAAATCAATTTCTGGTTCACCAAGTATAATTCAGAAAAAAAGTGGTTTAAGAATTTTGCTACAACTATCTTATATTGAAGCACGATTAAAAATTAATGTGCCCCTAAGCGGTAAATTAAGCCTTTGCCCAATCATTTCGATAAGCAAATAAAGCAGGGTTACCACCTGTATGCAAAAAAATAACGGTTTCATTTTCACGAATTACCCCAGTCCGAATATCTTGAATCAAGCCTGCCGCAGCTTTGGCTGTATAAACAGGGTCAAGCAATATGCCTTCATTCTCGGCAAATAGCGAAATTGCTTCAAGGCTTTGTGGCGTTGAAATGCCGTAACGCGGGCCGACAAATTGATCGTAAACAGTGATATTTTGGGACAAAAACCGCGTCTTTTCCCCCAAATTCTGCGCTGCCTCGTTCGAAATCGTCGCAATTTTATCTAAAATCGCCTCAGATTTGCTGCCGGGGCTAACGCCGACGAGCCGCATATTCGCTGGCCCAAATAAATGCTGACCGAGCAATAAACCAGCGTGCGTGCCGCCCGACCCCGACGAAAAATACAAATGGCTGACCGCCACATCGAGTGCCGCCAATTGCCCCACCAACTCATGCATCGCGCTGGCATAACCCAGCGTGCCAATCGCATTTGAACCGCCCACCGGAATGACATACGGCGTATGCCCGGCCTGCCGCAACTCGTCGGCAAGGTCTTGCATCACCGCCATCGAATCGCTGCGCTCGGTGCGCACAATTCGCGCCCCCAAAATTTGATCGAGCAAGACATTGCCTTGCATTTCGTCGTGCTGACCAGGCGTAAACACCAGCACACAGTCCAGCCCCATTTGCCGTGCCGCCGCTGCGGTTTGGCGACAATGATTCGATTGCGGCGCACCCGCCGTCAGGATGACATCGGCGCCCTGTTTAAGCGCATCCGCCAACAAAAATTCGAGTTTGCGGGTTTTGTTGCCGCCCAACGCGAGGCCAGTCATGTCATCGCGTTTGATCAAAATACGCGGCCCGCCCAAAGCCGCGCTCAAACGCGGCGCAGGCTGCAACGGGGTTGGCAAAAATGCCAACGGCACACGCGAAAATTGCGAAAAAAGAGATGGAGAAAAGATCGTATTCATGAGATTTCAGAAAAATGGGCCGCAATAATGCGGTGAATATCATTGCGCACATCACGCGCCGCTTCGTAGGTGTGGCGGCCCGCATACACCCGATTCGACAAAAACACCACCACCAGCGACCGTGCTGGGTCAACAAACAATGACGTGCCAGTAAAACCGGTGTGCCCAAACACAGCCGGCGAAAATGGATACGTGGGCGATATCGGGTCGGGCGACCACAACTGAAAGCCCAACCCGCGCACCATCGCGCTGCCGCCTTGCAGAGTCGCAGCAGCGCTCAGGGTGTTTTCGGCTTGCTTGCGCCGCATTTCGCCCAACGTGTGCGGCTGTAGCAGCGGGCCGCCGCCATTGAGCAAGGCTTGGCCGAAAATAGCGACATCACGCGCAGTGGCAAACAACCCTGCGTGCCCAGCCACCCCGCCCACCGCCAAGGTATTTTCGTCATGCACCTCGCCGCGCATTCGCTTGCCCCACTGCGGGTAAAACTCGGTTGGGGCCACGTTGGGGTGCGAGATGGGGCCATAATGCGTGTGTTGCAAGGCCAACGGCGCGATCACGCGCTGGCAAATCACCTCGCGCAAGGGCAGGCCGGTCAGGCGTTCAATCGTCAGCCCGATCAGCATAAACCCGACATCGCTATACCACACCCGCGCCCCAACCGGATAGGCAAACGGGGTGGCGAGCAAGCCCTCGCGCCAATGTTCGCCCCATTCATACAGCGGCAAGCCCGGCGGCAAACCGGCATGATGCGCCATCATGTGGCGAAATGTCACCTGTTCAGCCTCGACATAGGGTTGCCCAGCCGCCAATGCGGCCTGCATTTGCGCTTTTGAACATGAGCGCAGCGCCGGATACGGCAAAATGGGGCGCGGGCCGACAAATTCGGGCAGCACCGTGCATGCCGGCTGGTCAAGCGTTACCGCGCCCGCCTCGACCAATTGCATCATGGCGATGGCGGTAAACAGCTTGCTCACCGAGGCGAGATCGAACAGAGTCTTGGCGTTGGTGGGATGTTGGGCCGTGTCTGGCTCAAGATAACCGTAATTTTGCGCCAGCACCACCTCGCCATGCGCCCAAATTTCGATCTGGGCGGCAGGAAAAACAGCTTGGGCGATGGCGCGTTGGATAAGCGGGTCTATTTGAGTTTGAAGCGAAAGGAATTGATGATCGTACATGATATCGTAAGGCCATCGGGCAAAAGCACTAGGCTGTGAATGCAACAAATGACAGTTGAAAGCTCAGCCGATTATCTTACAATACGCTGCGCATTGCATTTTCATCGAGACACATCATGGAACCCTCTAAACTCAAGTCAAATCGCCCATTTATCATGCTGGCACTTGCCGTTTATGGCGGCATGATGTTGTTGTTCGCGCTGGCGTTTTTGCGTTAGCCTCACGCCCCTCCCCCTCTCCCAATTTCTACACGCCACTTTTATGCGGATGCCAATGAGTGATTGGTGACAAATTTTCCGCCTCGCAAACCTTAAAAAATTGGCCCGATCTGATCTAAAACGCTGTGTTTACTCGAAATAAAAGACAAATCTTAACGCTTTAGGCAAAATTTTAGAGCAAAGGAGGTGACACGCACCAGCAAATTATTTTGGTTCGCGCCAAAATTACAACCTTAGCCCCATGCCACATTGCACACCTCGCAACTCGTCGCCAAATCTATGCCCTCGCAAAATATAGTCTATGCCACAAACTAGGTTTGCTGAGCTATTCTTTCTTTATACAGAAGGTTTCTGTAAATAAACCTGTATCGTCCCAATTTATCGGTAGTTTAACGTGTTATAGGAGACAAATGAAATTTATAACTAAAACTCTGTTTCGCAAGGCATTGTCACTCGTCGCGGCCAGCTTTTTGAGCGTCAGTGTGGCGCTGCCGCAACCCATCTCGGCCAACAGCAACAATGGCGTCATTGGTGGCTGTGCCTACGAAGACGCCAACGGCAATAACATCAAAGACCTGCAAGAAGAATGTTTCCCCAATGTGCGAATTAGCTTAATAGGCAAAAGCATCTCTGGCGAAAACATCTCGCGTGAGGTGCTCACAGACGAAAATGGCTGGTTTTTCTTCCGAAATTTGCCTGAAGGTAAATACACAGTGAGAAAACTCAGCCTACCGGCTCAAACCGCCGACAGCACCGAGTCTATCTCAGAATTTGCAATCACGGCAGTCGGAGGAATCGTCAATTTACAGATCAGTAACTTACCCAACGGCAACCCACGCCAACAAATTGCCAATGTCATTCGAGAAGTCACTATCCGCAACGATGTATTCCAAAATGTGCCACTGGGCGAGGGCGGTGAATTAATCGCTGTCTCTTATACACATCT
>JAHBAL020000487.1 GCA_018500105.2 Anaerolineae bacterium | reverse complement strand
GGGTTGGGTGGGCGGTTTGTTTACCACCCACATTCTAAAATCGCGGCGCAGGGTGATGAGCAAGGCGGCAAACAGCGCCAGCAGGCCGCCATTCAGCGCAATGGCATTGGCGGGGCCGAGCAAGCTGCCCATCAACCCCGCAAATAATGCGCCCAATGGCTGTGCGCCAAAGGTGGTCATTTGATATAGGCTGATCATACGCGCCCGCATATTGGGCGGTGCTAGGGTTTGAATGAGACCCGACGTGCCCGCTAGGGCGACGGGCAAGGTGAGTGAACACATGAAAATCACAAATTGGGCAAAGGGAATCCAGGTTGAGACACGTGTGAGCGTGAGCCAAAGCCCAGAAAAGATAAGCGCCCCGCACAAAACCAGCCCCACTCGTTTGACATTGGCGAATTGTGGCGCGATGAACAACGCGCTGACCAATGCGCCCACGCCTGACGCAGATTGAATCAACCCCAAGGTTTCAGGGCCACCGCCCAGCGCGCGGTCGGCATAGGGCGCAAAAATGGAGGCTGTGCCAAAAATGAATAGGGTGACTAACGTTGCGGTCAGGATCAGATCGAAAATACGCGGTTGGGTGCGGGTGAAACGCAGCGCTTCGGCAAAATCGCTGAGCGGCGAGCCGCTGCTGGGGCGGCGGGTTTGATTGGCACGGATGAGCAGCAAGCAAATGATGACGGCGATGTAGCTGAAGCCATTGAGCATGAACACAAAGGCCGAGCCAAACAGCGCAATTAATACGCCCGCCAAGGCTGGCCCCGCCGAGCGCCCCACTTGAAACATGCTGGTATTAAGCGCCACCGCCTTGCGAATCATCGCCATCCCGGCCATATCGCCGACAAAGGCCGATTGGGCTGGATAGTCGAAAGTGTTGACCACGCCGAGCAAGAGCGCCAAAATGAGCACAGGCGTCACGTTGGTCAGGCCGCTATTCACTAAAAATGCCAAAATAAGGGCTAGGGTCATCGCCGCAAGTTGTGTGCAAATTAGCAATTTTCGCCTGTCCCAGCGGTCAGCCAAGGGGCCGGTGAACGGGCTGAGGAAAAACAACGGCGCAAAGCCCAGGGCGGTGGCGAGGCTCACCATGCGGACATCGTGGGTCAATTCCCACACCAGCCATGCTTGGGCGGTAGATTGCATCCATGTGCCGATTTGCGAGATGGTTTGCCCAGTGACGTAAATGGCAAAGTTGCGATCTTTGAGCGGGGTAAACGGCTCGACCAAGAATTTTGAAACGAATGACATGCTAAGGCCCATTATGCACCCGTTGCTAACCTACGCGCCAATGCGGAGGTTTGGCGTAGGCATTCCGTCAAGTTAATCCTGAGTGAATCCGGTATGATCATGAGCGAGAGTCAGGTGGGACATCTCTTCTCCTCCTTTTGGTTTGAGAGCCAATTCGTCGGCGCGGGTTGGCTCTCGTCGTTTTTCAGCTTTTGGGCGTTTAGAGGCTGTATAAAAACTAAGGTCATCGGTTTGCGACAAGAAAATCTCTCGCAAAGAACACGAAGTTGAATCAAGAAAAATATCCCTTTGTGCCCTTTGTGCCCTTTGTGAGAGATAAACCTAGCCAAATTTAGGCTAACGCGGCTGGATTTTGGGCAAGGTGATGGCGACGCACAGCGACAATAGCGGCAGGGCCGTCAAAATGAGCAGCACGGTGGTTAAGCCAGACACATCGGCGATGCGACCCAGCACAGGCGACGCCAAGCCCCCCAGCCCAATTGCCGCGCCCGTCGTTACGCCCGATGCCACGCCAAGATTGGCGGCGGCATATTCTTGGCCCATCACCACCCCGACGGTGAAGGCGGCTGCCGTTGCCATGCCAGTGAGCATGAGGGCAATGCTGGCGACCCAGCCGCTGGTGTTGAGAAAAATGAGCAGCAAAATGGGCAATGCGCCAAGCGCCATCAACAAAATGCGTTTGCGGCCCAGCCGATCAGACAATGTGCCAGCCAGCAGTGTGCCCGCTGCACCCGCCACCGAGATGAGGGTAAGGTGACTATTGGCTTCGACAATCGTTAGGCCACGCACACTAATGAGGTAGGCAGGCACAAAAGCCAACAACCCATAATAGAGCGCCGTTCGTAAGACGATGACGATGGTCAGCCGCACAAACGCCGACCAATCGGTCACCGCGTCGGTATTGGCGGTTTTGCCACTGCGGGCGGCGGGGCGAAATTGATTGAAACGGGGCAATTCTCGCCATAAAAGTAGCGCGTAGAGGGTGGCGGGCACAGCCATGACCCATGTGCCCGCCAGACCGAGCCATAGCACGGCGGCGGTGACGAGCGCCGGACCGATGGCGAAGCCGAGATTGCCGCCAACATTAAAAATGCTCATGCCGCGCCCGCGTTGCTGGCGCGAAACGTAATTGGAAAAACGATGGCTTTCGGGGTGAAAAGCCGCCACGCCAGCCCCCGAAATAATGACAGCAGCAATGATAAATTCATAATTGGGCAACAATCCGGCTAGCCCGATGCCTAATCCGCCCAAAAACATGCCGAGCGGAATGAGCCAAGGCAGTGGGCGGCGATCTGAGACGATGCCCAACAATGGCTGCAAAATGGCCGAAATTAAGGTGGCAGCCAGCACGACGCCCGCTGCGGCGGTATAGCTCAGCCCGCGCTGTGCTACCAAAAATGGCAGCAGCGCCGTTACTGCGCCTTGGTTGACATCGTTGAGCAGATGACCGAGCGCTAAAATGCTGATACCGCGTTTGTCGAGCATTGCGCCGGTGGGGTGAGGTGAAGCTGCCATGACGTTGATGATACACCGATGAGTGCTTTTGTGGAATGAACGCCGTTTGGACATAAGGCTGTTCAAAAATCAGCGCATGACCTAATTGGAAAAGCCCGATAGGGCTTCGCTGATCAGCCGGACGGGTTTACCCTCCGGCGAACGCGCCTATTGAGCAACGATGGGCGG
>JAHBAL020000435.1 GCA_018500105.2 Anaerolineae bacterium | reverse complement strand
GCAACCCATCGAAGCCCTGAGCGATTGGCGGCCCAAAGCTGGGCATGATGTGGGCTGGGTTTATTTGGCGAGGACTGGGGGGGGCTATGCAGGGGCGGTCACGGTTATTTTCGAACAAACCGAAACCCGCCTCGTCATTCGGCATATCGAATGGGGCCGGCCTTGAGGCAAGCTCAGACGCTTTTATCCCGATGGCATCGCACTCAATCTGTCGTTGATCGAATCGCGCAAGTTTGCCGATGGCGTCGTGGCGCTGCGTTACAACGTCGGCCCATGAGTTTGGGTGACGAGCTTACTCTGTCGTGAGATGCGCGTAGACCTCGCGCTCGACGTCGCACAGCAACCGCATACAACGCGCATCGTAAAACGGCAGCAATTGCGTGAGCAACACAACGGCGATGCCGTGTTGCGGGTCGCCCCAGAAATGGGTGTTGTGAATGCCGCCCCAACTGAAGCTGCCGGGCGGGCGTTTGCCGTCCTCGGCTCGCTCTTTTAATTGAAAACCCAAGCTAAATCCATCTGCCCCGCTGCCAAGCGGAAAATCGCACGACAAGGCTGGTTGTGCGCTCACTTGGGTTTGAATGGGTTGATTGCCCAACTGATTGCGCAGCAATTCGCGCACTGATGCTTCGGACAAAATGCGTACCCCGTCTAGGCGGCCGCCATTGAGCAACATTTGCAAAAAGCGAATGTAATCGCTTGCCGTGCCAAGCAATCCGCCATCGGCTCCCAAATAAGGCGTGTAACCGGTGTTTGGCTGTTGGACGAGGTCGCCGCCGCTATCGCGTTTAGGGTTGCGGTTGTAGGCTGGGTTGAGCCGCGCCGTATCTTTTTCGGCTAGGAAATGCCCGCTGTCGGTCATGCCAAGCGGCTGGTAAATGTGGGTTTGTTGAAAATCGTAGCATTTTTTGCCCGTCACTCGTTCGACCACCTTGCCCAAAATGGCGGTCGAATCGCCGTAGGTCCAACGTGCGCCGGGGTCGTGCAACAATGGGCGGGTGCTGGCGCGATAGTGCGCCCGTTGGCTCATGGCGTTGGTTTCGGCGCTGTTGAAGGCATAAGCGAAGCCCGAAGTATGGCTGAGCAAATGTCGCAGCGTAATGGGCGTGGTAGCGGGGCGGGTGGTAAATTCGCCGGTGGCAAGGTCAATTTAGTCAATCACGGCGCGTCCGGCGTAGTCGGGCAAATATTGTTCGAGCCGGTCATCGAGGCTGAGCAACCCGCGCTCGGCCAGCATCAAAATCGTCACTGACGTGATCGGCTTGAGCATCGAGGCTAGCCGAAATAGGCTGTCGGGCGAGGTGCCGACGGCCCCGCGATAAAGCACTTGTTGGCGATTCGCCACCATTAGCACAACAAATGGCACATCGGCGTGTGACACGGCCTGTCGCAAAAGTTCATCGAGCGCAGTGTGGGCTGGGTGAGTTAAGGTTGTTTGGGGCATAGAAAGGGGGAAGGGGCCAGGTTGCAAGTGGCAAAGTTGCAGGTGGCAGGTGGCAAAGTAGCAAGTGGCAACTCTTCAACTTTGCAACTTTCAACTTTGCAACTTTGCAACCTGCAACTCTGCAACCTGCTACCTGCCACCTGAAAAGCTGGCGCGGCGCAGCGACAGACACATGGCTTGAAATTCGCGCTCGGCAGACAACGACCACGCCCGCATGCGCAAAAAGCCGTGCGGCAGGTCGTTGGCATAGCGAAATTCACAATTCACTTTCGCATCAATCAAGCGCTTGGCATAGTCGCCGCCTTCGTCGCGCAACGGGTCAAATTCTGCCACCATAATGAGGGCGGGCGGCAACCCCGCCAACGATGCCGCCTTGAGCGGCGCGACATACGGGTGCTGCAATTGGGCTGCGTCGCTGCAATAAGTGGCGAAGAAAAACTGCATCTCGGCCAAATTGAGAAACGGCGCAAATGCGTGATCTTGGTAGGCTTGCTGGCTCATGCTGGTATCGGTAACGGGGTAAACCAGCAATTGAAAACAATACGGAATTTGGCCCGTTTCATCTCGATATTTTTGGCACAGCACCGCCGCCATATTGCCTCCGGCGCTGTCGCCGCCGATCATGAGTCGTTGCGGGTCAACGCCCAATTGGCTGGCATTGGCGATCACCCACGCGGTGGTGGCTTGCACATCTTCGAGCGCCGCCGGGTAGGGATGTTCGGGCGACAATGAATAATTGACGCTGATGACGGTGAGATTGGCTTCTTTGGCGATGCCAGCAGTGATGCCATCGTGCGTGTTGACGCTGCCCAACACCCAGCCGCCGCCGTGCATGTAGATGAGCGCCGGTTGTTGCGCCGGGCCTAATGGGCGATAAATACGCACAATGAACTCGCGCCCATTGGCGTGCAGGGTTTCGTCGTGGACTGTGACACCGGCGGGGCGCGGGGCGCGGGCGGCTGCGCTAAATTCTTCCATGCGGCGACGCCATTCTTGTGCGCCCAGCTTTTCGGGCGCGTCGCCAAATACATTACCAGCGTTGGCTAAAAATGATTGAATATTGGGGTCGAGGGTGGGCATGGCTGTATTATGCAACAGAACGCTCGGGCCGCATCACGAGCTGGCGCTGCCATAATGTCGCACGGCGAAACGCCAAAAGACGATGCAAGCGCCAAACGCTACGACTGTGAAACCAAGGCCATACAGCGCCAAGCCCAAATTCAACCGACCCAGCAGCGCCTCGGCAGGCACGGTGGAGATGAACGCGACTGGCACGATGAACGAAATGACAATTCGCATCGGCTCTGGGTAGGCTCTGGATGGGTGGCGACCCATCTCTAAAAAGCCAAAAAATAACTCGGTCAGGTTGTTGATGTTGACGATCCAAAAGGCGCTGCTGGCAAGCATGATGACGAGCGAATACATCATTACCAGCGAAATGGCGAACAGCAGGCCGAATAGCAGCCATTGACCGAGGCTTGGTGATAGCTGCATTTGCCACAAGGCATAGGCGATGATACCGGCCCCTGACACGCCAGTAAAGAGGCGGTCGAATTTGAAGCGGCGAAAGGTGGCGTGAAATTGCGAATTGATCGGTTTGGTCAAGATGAAATCCATCGTGCCTTTGCGAATGTGTTCGCCAAGCTCACGGGTGTTGGGCCACAAAAAGGCGTCATTTAGCCCCCAACTGATGTAGACCAGCCCGATCACGATGAGCGATTCGTTGAAAGACCAGCCGCCGATGTTATCGGTGTAGGCAAATAGAAATAAAATGCCCGCCACGCCCCACAGCATATCCACGACGCTCATTAGCATCGCGCTGATGAAGTTGGCGCGATACTCTAAGTCTATCGCCAAGCTCGACCGCACAAATAGCCTAATTAGGGTTAAATATCGCATTGACTCGCACCTCGTTTTCTCTTAGTCTGCAATAATCCGTAATTCGTAATTCGTAATTCGTAATTTTTTATGCTCCCACCGCGCCGTAGCGACGCAAGCCGGTGTGCCACAGCCAGCGCGATAAGCCAAACATGACGATAATCCAAACCAGTGACACGAGCAACCCGAAGCCAACACGCTCGGGCGAGGCGCGGCCAATGAGAATTTCGGCGGGCAAGCCGATGCTGATTTGAAACGGTAGCCATTCGGCAACGGCTTGCACTTGCGGCGGCAAAAGCGCCATTGGCACTAAAAACCCGCCCAACAACGTCTTGAGAAACCACCACATGTCGTGAATGCGTTGCACTTGGGTTGTCCAAAATGCCAATGTGCCCGCAATGTATTGGGCCAAAAATTCGAACACAAAGCCGCAGCCCAACGCCACCACGAACATGAGCAAGTTGAGCGGGCGCAGGTCAAATTGTTGGCCCGGCACCAGCAGCACGATGATGCCCACCACCACGCCGATGACGATGGCGTTATAGGCTCGGCTGGCGATGACCTTGGCAAAAATATGATGCGAATAATCGAGCGGGCGCAACAAATAGGGCGATAGCTCGCCGGTGCGAATGCGGTCTTCGATGTCATGCAAAATCCAGATGAAATTGATGCGCCGCACCCACGCCACCGCCAAATAATAGGCCACAAAGGCGTTTTCGTCGAAGCCGTTCAGGCTGCGATTTTTGGCAATATTGAGCCACACGCCCATCATGATGAAGGGAAATGTGCCGCTCAGGAACCACATGATTAACTCGGCGCGGTATTCGATGACCAAGGCCCAATTGGCCTTGAGCAAACGCGGGTAGGCTCGGAGGGCGGGAAACATGACTTTGCCTTATTGTAACAATCTCGATAACGCTAAAAACAAGGGTTAAAATTTCGCCCGCCCTCACAACTCAAGTAAAATCGCCCCGCTATGAAAAATGTGCTTATTACGGGTGGGGCGGGGTTCATTGGGTCGAACTACGTCCGCCTTGCATTACAAACCCACAGCGATTGGAATGTGGTGGTTTATGATAAATTGACCTATGCCGGTAACCCCGACAACCTAATTGACATCGCCAGAGATTTTAAGGGGCGCTACAGCTTTGTGCGTGGCGATATTTCTGACCGCGAGGCGGTGTTTGGCGCGGTGCAAGACAACCAAATTGACATCATCATCAATTTTGCCGCCGACACACATGTTGACCGCTCGTTGATGGAGCCGGGAGCGTTCATCACCACCGATGTGTATGGCACATTTGTGTTGCTCGAAGCCGCCAAAGAATTTAAAGTGTCGCGTTATCATCAGATCAGCACCGATGAGGTGTATGGCGATATTGACGAGCCGAACCGCAGCCGCGAAGAAGATCGCTTGCACGGCAGCAGCCCCTATTCGGCCAGCAAAGCCGGTGGCGATTTGATGTGTTTGGCCTATTTCCGCTCGTTCAACGTGCCTGTGACGATCACGCGCGGCACAAATAACATCGGCCCGTATCAATATCCCGAAAAGGTCGTGCCAGTGTTTGTCACCAACGCGATTGACAACATTGCATTGCCGATGTATGGCGACGGTCGCCAAATGCGCGATTATCAATATGTGCTCGACCACTGCGAAGGTATTGACGTGGTGGTGGAAAAGGGCGTGCCGGGCGAGGTGTATAACGTTGGCAGCGGTGTTGAAACGCGCAATATTGACGTTGCCCACGCCATACTCGACCTGTTGGGCAAGCCTTATTCGCTCATCCAGCCCATCACCGACCGGCCCGGCCACGACCGCCGCTATGCCATTGACAACAGCAAGGTGCGCTCGCTCGGCTGGACGCCTTCGCACACTTTCGCCCAAGCCATCGAAAAAACCGTCAAGTGGTATGTTGATAACGAGTGGTGGTGGCGCAAAATCAAGACCGGCGAATATCTCGACTATTACCGCAAGCAATATGCGGGGCGAGAGGTAAAGTAACAAGTGCTAAGTGCTAAGTCCTAAGTGTTAAGTAATAAGTTGCATACTCTCGACTTTCAACTCTCAACTTTATCTACTTAGCACTTAGGACTTAGCACTTAGCACTTCTAAGGTATGTTCGAACTTACATTTCTTGGCACGGCGGCGTCTGTGCCTTTGCCACGACGAGGCTTGTCCTCGATGATCGTCTCGCATGACGAGCATCGCTTTATGCTGGATTGTGGCGAGGGCACGCAGCGGCAATTGCTCACCAGCGGGTTGGGGTTTCGGCGGTTGACCAATTTCTTGATCACGCATCCGCATCTCGATCATTTTCTGGGGCTGGCCGGAATTGTAAGCACCATGGCACAGCTTGAGATCGCCGATAAGCTGAATATTTATGGCGGCAAAGCCACGCTCGACAAGATTGAGGATTTGCTCTAACGCGTGGTTTTTCGTGGGGTGCGCCCGCCGTTGCGGATTGATTTGTTTACGGTGACGGCGGGGGGCATCTTTAAGGGGGAAGATTTTAATGTGATGGGTTTTCCTGGGCGCCATCGCGGGCCAGATTGCTTTGGCTATGTTTTCCAAGAACACGATCGCCGCCCATTTTTGAATGACCGCGCCACCGCATTGGGTGTGCCAAATGG
>JAHBAL020000101.1 GCA_018500105.2 Anaerolineae bacterium | reverse complement strand
AGATGTGTATAAGAGACAGGCGTTAAGCATTTCCTCGCGCCGATGATTGACATACAACACTTGCGTACCATCAGCGGCCACCTCTTCGATCAAGTCAAGCACTTGGCGGCGCGAAGCAGGATCGAGGCCAACACAAATCTCGTCGAGCGCCACCACCGGCGGGCGACGAATAAGCGCCCGCGCAATCAGCAATTTGCGCAATTGCCCTTGCGACAACTTTTGATAATTGGCATCGAACAAATCGGCCACACCCACCCGCGCCATACTTTGCCACACCTGCTCACGCTCGGCCTCGGTCGGGTAGCGATAGAGCAAATCGCCATCAAACAGCCCCGTAAACACAATTTGCCAACCATGCAACAGCCATTCTTGGCGCGTGTAGCGCGTTTGCTGCTCGGCAGACACCAGCGCAATTTTTTGCCGAATGCCAATCGGGCTGTTCGTCGGCTCAGCATCAAAATAATAGGTGCGCGTGCCGCCATCCACCGGCGCGGGCCACACCTCGCCGCGTATCAACCGCAACAACGTGCTTTTGCCAGAGCCATTATGCCCCGTAATCGCCCAATTTTCACCCTTGTTCAGCACCCAACAAATATCGTGCAGCACCGGCGTGCCGTTGAGTGAAACATTGACGTGAGAAAGTGAGACAAGAGGGGACATAACTACGAAATTAATTCGATAAATGAGGCTAACGGCGACGCACTTTTATAAAATCGTTCATCGGCAGTATAAAACGTAGCGTCTAAAATTTCAGCCAACGCAATGTAACTCGCATCATAGGCTTTGCTTGACCCAATGCGATCAGCCCAAATCAATGTGCGTTCCCACAATGCGACTGGATCGCTCATAATAACGTTTAACCCCAAAACTTGCTTCATTGCCAATTGGGCATCTGCCAACGACCACCCTTTTACAACCATAATCTTGCGCGTTACCGATACAATTTCATGAAACCAAAGGGGTGGCACATAAACCAGCAAGTTAGGATTGCGATCCACTCGCTGTAAAAAGTTGCGTGCAGCTAAGCTGTAAGGCAAGTCTATATAAAGCGATATCCCAATGTTCGCATCAATGACATATCGAGTTTGTTCCATTTTTCACTCAATGATCTTTACAACAAGCGATCAATCAATTCGTCATCATCATGCTTTTGCAAGATACCCCTCAAATCGGCATCATTAACGCTTCCATAAGTCTGTGTCAATCGCTCACGCAACACATCAACCTCACGCCACCATTCAGCGTTATGAAGCTCAACAAGTTCAACAGATGGATTAACAAGCGGTGCAGGCAAAGGGGCTTCGGCTAAATCATCGTAGAGAAAAATCACTTCGACCTCGCCGGGCTTAAGCGAAATGGGCGGCTCTTTCCATTGAATTTGCTGATCTGCCATCACACGAGCTTTGATCCTAATCGCTTGCATATCCTGCCTCCTCAATTTCAAAACTTAAGTTATTCTAGCAACCCGACTCGCCGCCCGCAACCGCCGAATTGCCAACAGATCACGCCCGCTGCCAATTCGACAGTTGTAACGCGCCATTAAACTACGCCCCGCCCTCGCCCGGCTTCACCTCGCGTGGGTTGAGCCAAGGCATCATGCGGCGCAATTCCAAACCAACCTGCTCGATTGGGTGATTGATGTCTTGTTGGCGAATGGCATTGAACTTGGGGCGACCACCCTTGTTCTCATTAATCCAGTCGGTTGCAAACTTGCCATTTTGAATCTCGGCCAACACCTTCTTCATCTCGACCTTGGTTTCAGCCGTGATGATGCGCGGGCCGGTCACATAATCGCCCCATTCGGCGGTGTCGCTTACGCTGTAGCGCATATAGTTCAAACCACCCTGATAGAACAAGTCAACGATCAACTTCAGCTCGTGCATGCACTCGAAATAAGCCATTTCGGGCGCATATCCAGCCTCGGTCAAGGTCTCGAACGCAGCCTTGACGAGGTGCGACACGCCGCCGCACAACACCACTTGCTCGCCAAAGAGGTCGGTCTCGGTCTCCTCGGTGAACGTAGTCGCAATCACGCCAGCGCGTGTGCCGCCGATGCCCTTGGCATAGGCCAAGCTGTTGGTCAGCGCGTTACCCGTCGCATCTTGATGCACCGCGACCAAGCATGGCGTGCCGCCGCCATCTTGATATGTGCCGCGCACACGGTGGCCGGGGGCCTTGGGCGCAACCATGGTCACATCCACATTCGCGGGTGGGGTAATTTGCCCATAGCGAATGTTGAACCCGTGCGCAAACATCAGCGTCTTGCCTGCGGTCAAATTTGGCTCCACATCTTGCTTGTAAATGGCCGCACACGGCACATCGGGAACCAACATCATGATGAAATCGCCTGCTTTGGCGGCTTCGCTCACGCTCATCACCTTCAAACCGGCGTTCATGGCCTTGGCCACGCTCTTGCTGGTTGGAGGCAAACCCACCACCACATTCACACCGCTATCCTTCAGGTTAAGCGCATGCGCATGGCCTTGGCTGCCAAACCCAATAATTGAAACGGTCTTATTCTTGAGCAAGCCAAGATCTGCGTCATTCTCGTAAAAAACTTTTGCCACTTTAAAAAAATCCTTCTTTGTAAAATTATGAATTATGAGTGATGAGTGATGAGTGATAAATGATGAGTAACGGCTAACAAGTAGCCGCCATTCATCATTCATCATTCATCATTCATAACTCATTACTCATTTCCTGCTATTATCGCCGAGCCATTGCGATGCGCCCAGTGCGCACCACCTCTTTAATGCCATAATCGCTCAAAATCTTAAGCGCGGCATCAATTTTGTCCTCGGTTCCGGTGATCTCTAACATGAGCGAATCGCTGGCAACATCCACCACCCGCGCCTCATACATATCGGCAATCTGTTTCACCTCGCCGCGTTTGTGCGTATCCGCAATATTCACCTTCACCAAGGCCATCTCGCGGATCACGCTTGGCACATTGGTCAAATCGAGCACCTCGATCACATCCACGCACTTATACAAATTGCGCTCAACCAACGATGCGCTGGTTTTGCTGGCATCCACCACAATCGTCATGCGTGACACAGTGGGGTCATCGGTCATGCCAACCGACAAGCTGTCAATGTTGAAATTACGGCGGCGAAACAAGCTCGCTACCCGATTCAACACACCGGGTTTATTTTCAACCAACGCCACCAAAGTATGTTGGGTTGGGTTTTTTCGGGCTTCTATACGATCAATCAACATAATTTTTGGGAATTTTGGATTTTAGAGTTTAGAGTTTAGAGTTGCTTATCAATCTAAAGTCTAAAATCTAAAATCTAAAACTACTTCAGATCATCCATCCCACCGCCCATCGAGGCGGGCATATATTTCTTTTCGGGGGTAATTTGTCGGCGCGTCATGTCATTCAGCGCCTTACCCGGCTGAATCATGGGGAACACGTTGGTTTCTTGCTCCACCACAAACTCAATCAACACCGGCCCATTATGCGCCCGCGCCTCTCGAACGACCTCGCGGGCCTCTTGGATGGTGCTGGCGCGTAGGCCTTTCATTCGATACGCTTCGGCCAATTTGACAAAATCGGGCGCGGTCATATTCACCGACGAGTAGCGCCGATCGTGCATCAATTCTTGCCACTGCCGCACCATGCCCAAAAAGCTATTGTTGATAATCGCGATCTTAACATTCAACCCTTCTTGAATCACGGTTTGCAATTCGGGAATGCTCATTTGAAAACCGCCGTCGCCAGCAATGGCCCACACTTCTTCTTGCGGGTTGCCAAATTTCGCGCCGATGGCGGCTGGCAAGGCAAAGCCCATGGTTCCCAAGCCGCCGCTGGTAATGAGTTGGTTCTTGCGGCGATGTTGGAAATATTGCGTTTCAAACATTTGGTGCTGGCCCACATCGGTGCAAACCGTAATTTGCCCGCCCGTTTCCTCCCAAATAATGCGCATCACTTGCGGCGCAATCAACATATTGGTGGGCAAATCGAAACTCAGCACATCGTGCGCTTGCGTATCGCCGCGCCACTCGTTAATCTGCCCATACCAATCGGCATACTTTGCCACACCTTGGCTGTCATCCAGCGCCTCGGTCAAATGCGGCAACACCTCGCGCACGCTGGCACAAATGCCAACATCGGCGGGCACGTTCTTGCCAATTTCAGCCGGATCAATATCCACGTGAATGACTTTCGCGTTCTTGGCATACATCTTCAGGTTGCCCGTCACGCGGTCATCAAAACGCATCCCCAATGCAATCAGCAAGTCGGCATTCGCAATTGCGTTGTTCACATACGCCTCACCGTGCATACCCATCATGCGCAAATTTTGCGGATGATCTTCATCGAGCACGCCGATGCCAAGCAGGGTCGTCGCCACGGGAATACCGCTTTCTTCGACAAAAACCTTAAATTCGTCGTGCGCGTTGGCATGTTTGATGCCTTGACCCGCCAAAATGACCGGGCGTTTAGCCGCATCAACCAATGCACCGGCTTTGCCGATCAGCCCTTGCAAGTCTTGGTTCATCGGTTTTCGTAATGCCTTATACCCGCGCACCTTCACATGCTTAATCGGCGTATATTCGATAGATTGCTGTTGAACGTCCTTACAAATATCCACCAACACCGGGCCGGGCCGCCCGCTGCGGGCAATATAAAACGCCTCAGCCAACACCGCCGCTAGCTCTTTCAGATCAGTCACCAAATAATTGTGTTTGGTGATCGGCAAACTAATGCCGGTCATGTCCGTCTCTTGAAAGGCATCGCTGCCGACCAAATGCGATGCCACTTGGCCCGTGATCGCTACCACTGCCGATGAATCCATCATGGCATTGGCAAGCCCTGTCACAAGATTGGTTGCACCGGGGCCGCTGGTCGCCATACACACGCCCACTTTGCCTGTGCAGCGGTAATACGAATCGGCAGCCAAGGCCGCGTTTTCCTCGTGCCGCACCAACACGTGATGCACACGATCGTGATAATCGAGCAAGGCATCGTATGCAGGCATAATAGCCCCGCCCGGATAACCGAATACGACATCAGTGCCCTCATTGATAATGGTTTCCCAGATAATCTGTGAACCGGTTCTTTTCATTTTGCTTTCTCCTACGCTAATTGATGAATGTCTGGTCGCACGACAACAAAAAAGCCCTCCGTTAGGAGGGCTTTCTAATATGACCGGTGCGTAAATAAACGATTCGGTAGATGTGTGCCATCCCAACAAAACTAGCTTCTGCCTAGAAGGACAAGAAGCTTGTTAATAAGGACAACGACGATTACACGAATTGACATCACTAAAGACCTTATTATTTTACTCAAAAAATGTTGTGTGTCAACACAAAAAACGCCTTGCCTGTCTGACAGCTTAACAACTTGACAGGTGATATCATTTTGCTTATGTCAATTTCGAGTACACCAACAACAGCACCGGCAAACGGCCCAGAGTTATCACGCACACCGTTATCCGAGCAAGTGGGCCGTCATATCTTAGAGCAAGCCGCTGCCGATGGGCTACGCCCCGGCAGTATTTTGCGCTCAGAGGCGCAATTTGCCGCCGATTTTAAGGTGAGCCGTCCCATTGTGCGCGAGGCATTGCGCTGGCTGGCCGGTCAGGGGGCAATTGAGATTGTGAATGGCAAAGGGGCCATTTTGCAACCAGCCAGTGCTGCGCAGTTGCAACTTTACTTTAGCTATGCCATCGCCATCGGTCAAGTGCAATTTCATGAAATTATGGAGGCCCGCAAGCCAATCGAGGTGCATAGTGCCACCTTGGCTGCCCAACGTCGCACCGATCAACACATTGAGTTAATGGAAAACCTGATCGGCAGGATGAAAACCCATTTGCACAATACTGATACGTATGTTGATCTCGACCTAGAGTTGCATTTTCTCATTGCCGATGCCGCACAAAACCCAGTGCTTGCTCATCTCATCCGTGCCATCCGTAGCACCCTAAACACAATTGTCCACGAAAGTCTTTACAAACGGCGTAATCGTCAGCAATTAGAATGGGTACATTCGGTGCATGAAGATTTGGTGCGAGCGATTGTGCTAGGCAATGCCGACGCCGCAGGCCGCGCCATGCAAATGCACTTCGACGAGGCATTAACCTTTCTAAATCGGCAAGCCGGGCAAATCAAACGCAAACTATAGCCTTGGGGATCATGCGCAGGTATTTCACACCCACAAGCATCGCGCTCATCAAAATCACCGTGATGATATTCATGGCGCACGGTCTGTTGCTGCTAAACGACGGGCTTTATTTTGACGCATGGCTGTTTGATACGCACATCGAAAATGGCGATTATGGTCTCATTTACCAATGGCAACGCGATCATGGGCGACCGTTGGCGGGCGTGTATTACATCATCAATGGTCTGATTTTTACGAGCATCTTTTCGCACAAAGCGCTTATGTTTGTGCTGTTGCTCAGCACTGCGTGGGCTATTTATGGCATTTGCCGCCGCGTCAATTTGCCAGACACACTTGCCGTGCTAATCAGCGTCGTTGGGCTAACTTTTCCGGCCTACCAAACTTACCCCGATCAATCGAGCAACGCCCAGATTGTCAATCAGGCACAATTTTATGTGGCGGCTTGGCTCGTGCTGAGCAGTTCGCGCTGGTCACGTTTCAAGCGTCACTTTGCCTTATCCATCAGTTTAATCTTATTCTTAATTAGCTTTTCAACTGAATCTTACATCGCATTTTATTTGCCATTTTTACTGGTTTGGCTAATTTACCTCATTCATAATCGCCAATTCTCACTTTTTCAATCATTTGCTCGCCTTCTTCGCTATCGCCTCATCTTCATCGTTCTGCCCGCGCTTTACTATCTGCTGGTCAAATTATTCTTTCCGCCTCAAGGCCTTTATGAAAACTACACCAACCCCGCGCTCGAATATCTCATTTCGCCCACTGTGTGGGCAAAATTTTTGCGCAATGCAGTTGCTTACCCAATTGTCTGGGGATTCGAGTCGCTCATTTTAGAATTAGGAGGCTTTAGTTTATTCATTCTCGGCAGCGTTTTGGTTGTGTTTCATCGTTTTTTGGCCCAACCACAGCCGCAACCAAGCAACTTGTTACCGCCCCATTTCTACTGGCTAATGATTTTAGGCGGCCTGATGTTTTTGATCGGTAGCGCCCCCTATGTGGCGGGCAATCGCATCCCGACCTTGCACGGCTACGAAAGCCGTTACTCGCTCATGATGGCAGTGCCGCTTGGGGCGCTCATCTCGGCGGCATATGCCTACGTTGGCTATCGTTGGCCTCGGCAAAATTGGGTGTGGACAGTGATTATTTGTCTTTTGCTCAGTGCATTTGTCGCGGCCCAAATCAGCAATTACATCACATGGCAGGCTGAATGGGTAAAAACGCGCTCGTGGATGAGCAACCTAAAAACCCTTCCGCTCGCCGCTGAAATTTCGATTTTTAAGCTCGATGATCAATGGGAGCCTTTACCCGACGAACGCAACTGGCAATATTTCTACCGCGAACGCACGCTCGAATTTTCCGTCATGCTGCAACAAACGCTCGATAACGACAAGTTTCCACTTGGCATGACCGGCAACCCACTCGAAACGGAGTTATCGGGCATTTATCGCAAGATTTTTTTCGTTGATCGTTACGACCGCGCAGGCTGCCAAGCCACACTCAGCATTCAACGTGCGCCCCAACTCGCCAACATGACCGAGCTGACACTGACACGCCAGTATTTTTATTACCGTTTTCTTGCACCCGAATCGCTCGACACCTTTTTGCGTTCGCTCAGCGAGGTCAATGTGGCGCTCATTCGCAGCAACGCCGCCACCAATTGCAAGCTATCGCCCTAGCCGGTTAGCCGCCATAATCAGCGATCAAACGCTCGGCTTTGCCAATGATGCGCAACATGCTCGGCTCAAGCGGCAACGTGTGAATTTCGTCGAAGCCAAGCCAACGAATCTCGCCCGACTCATCACTCGCCCGCGCCAATTCTGGCTGATGGGTGATGAGCAAGTAACGCAAATCGTAATGATAGTGGGCGGGAGTGTGTTTTCGCTGCGGGATAGGATGCGCATCCACATCGAGCAGCACCGGCGTGGCGGCAACGGGGTAAAACTGCAAGTCGGGCAAACTGCTTTCCTCTTGCGTCTCGCGCAAAGCCACCCGCCAAGGCTCGGTCTCATATTCGGCATGACCGCCAAATTGCAACCATTTTTGCAGCTTAACATGAAAATTGAGCAACACACGCTTGCGCACAGGGTCAACCACCAACCCCGACCCGGTAATATGCCCAACCTCGCAATTAGCGTTCAAAATATTGGGATGCGCACGACAAGCCGCCAAGATGGCTTGCTTGGATTGCGACTCGGACTCATCGGTGGGCTGGTGCGCCTCTAGGGTGGCAATGACTGCATTGACCGCATCGCCCAAGGCGTAGCGATACAAATCATCTACCAAACCGCGAAGTTTTGTCAGTTTCTCTTCGGTGGTGGCGGCTTGCCACAAGGGTAAGGTTGCGTGGTTCAATGAAAATTACGAATGACGAATGACAAATTACGAATGACGAATGACATGAAGCACCCCATTCGTAATTCATAATTCGCAATTCCACTACTGCTGTGGTTTGGTGTTGTCGCGCACAATGGCACCCGGTGGGGGCACAAACCCCGGCCCATAACGAAAGACATTTTGCCAAGGCACATACTTGCTCATCACGTTCTCGTTAATGACCAACTTACCATCCTTCTTCACTTGGCGGTTAAAAACAACCGTCGCGCCAGCTTGGGCAAATTCGGTTTGTTTGGATTGATTTTCGGCGATTTTCTTCTCTGGGTCCGGCTCATAAATATCTGGTCCCGGAGGCGTGGTGGTCAACACATTCGATTTGCTAATGCTCACCTCGCGGTTATCGGGGGTTCCATAAAACTTAAAGGTATGAGCGCCCGCAGCCGTATTGACATAACTTTCGATGAGGATATGCCCCGGGGTGTCATTTCTAAATTTCAGATCAACGTAAGGCGAAAATACCGTCGAATCAAAACCCGCACCCATGCCCCGCTCATAGTAGCTCACACGGTAGCCATGCGGCAAGCGTTCCATAATCGGCAAACCCGCCTTGAGTGCCGCCTGATAAGCCGTTGTCGAGACTTGGCACACGCCACCGCCAACACCCTTCACGGTGCGGTCGCCAATAATGACCAAGCCTTCCTCAAATCCGTCTTTGGTCGAAACTTCACCCAAAATTTCATTATAAGAAAACACCCCACCCGGCGGAATGACCACGCCGTGAAAGCGCGAGGCCGCCACTTGAATATTGCGCACCCGCGCCGCCGACGAACCCGCAAAATTAGTAGACGCGGCAATGAGCAGCTTTTGAATACCAAGTTGCGAGGCCGTAACTTGCGTATTAAGTTTTGCCGCCGAGACTTGGGTCGCCAAAACCACCTGATTTTTGCCCGTGCGCAATGCCTCGATCACATTCTTCATTGTGGCTGCCACGTCGAGTTGGCGCCCCGGCTTGTCTTGCCGAATCACCTGCAATTGGCTGCTTTTGTCATCAAAAATAAAATGAGCATCGTCGGCCTCAAGATACAACGCGGGCGCAAGTGGCTCGATGATAGGCCGCAGCTTTTCTTCTCGCAGCACCACATTCAGCTTAATCACACCATTCTTGTCGGGCGCGGCTTCTTCAAAATAAATGTAGTTGAGCAGATCCGCATTCTTGATGCGAAAAACCTCAGTGGTGGCGACAATCGCGCCTTGTTCATTAAATTTCGGCAACAAAAGCGCCACCTCGCCCTTCAAAACACGCGCTGCGTCGTCGGTGGCTTCTTTGGCGCTGGTAATGGCCGGCAAAATGGGGCGCGTGGGCAAGTTTAACTCGATCGGCTTGTTTTGGTTAATCGCATCGCGAATGAGCTTGGCCGCCGCCTCTTTTTCAAGCGCAACACCCGTCTGCGCGGTTACCTCACGCACCGATAACCCATTGATGATGACAGCGGCATCGCGCGATGGCTTGTCAATTTCAAGTGCGAGGCGCTCAACCAACCGTTGCACTGCCTCATTGTCTTGAAACATGGCTGGGTTTAGATCAATGCTATTTTGTTGCGCATCAGTGCGGACACGAATCCGGTCTGTCAGCGTGCCTTCGCGCCCAAATTGCAGCGCCTTTTCAACAATCGGCGCCGGATTTGCGCCTACGCCTAATTCAGACAGTTTATATGACGATGTGCGATCAAGCACTTTGAGGGTGATAAACGGCGTGTTATAAGCGCTTTGCAGCTTATTGGTCGTTAGCGCAAAAATCTCTTGCGCATTCATGCCACCGACTTCAGTGCCCATCACCCTTACACCGGGATAAGCGCGATTGCGATACGGCAATTCAAACGTCGAATAGGCATAGGCAATTCCACCAACAATGACGCCAGCCAAAACAAGTGCAATTACAAAAGGTTTAAATATGCGCGACATAACACTACTTGCTTAATAAAACACTGCCAACTCTCGTTTTGTATCTATCGTTTTAGTGTGCAATATAGTCGTCGTGAAACAGCGAAATTGCACCCCAAACCGCAAAATCATAGCGCAATCTTTGCAACAAAACACTACGCAATTAGGATGATTTTATCGCTAAATTTAGGCGCATAAAGTCATGCGCGCCTTAGATTTTTTCGTAGATCTCGCTTACAGTATACAATCAGCCTGTGTCAGCTAATTTGCTCACCTTGCTGCCCACACTCACCACGCCGCGCCTGACGTTGCGCAAACTTGCCATGTCAGATTTAAACGATTTTTTCGAGCATGGGGCCGACCCCGAGGTAGCACGCTTCACCTTGTGGGAGCCGCCCCAAAATTTGGCCCAAGCCCGCAAACATCTCACCAACTATATGCGCGATTCCGGAGACAGGCATGCCCCGACATGGGGCATTGTGTTAAACGAGGAAAATAAATTGATCGGCACATGCGGCTTTCATCACATCTCGCCTTACGCTCAAAACGCCGAAATCGGTTATACCCTCACAAAAGCCTATTGGGGGCGCGGTCTGGCGACTGAAGCCGTGCGTGCCGCCCTCGATTTTGGCTTTAAGCAAGCCAAATTGCAGCAAGTGACGGCCCGCACCACCCCCGAAAACACGGCCTCGGCGCGGGTGCTTAAAAAACTTGGTTTTCGGCAAACCGGCTCGATGCTGGAATATGTGCCCATTTCGCAGCAAATGCAACGCCTCGATATTTATCAGTTAGACTACTTTCTTTAACGTATGTCAATCCAAACCCAATCCACCCAACCCACAAAAGTAAGCCTGCCATGTGCCGCCAATATTGCCGATTTTCGCCTCAAAAATGGCATTCGGGTGCTGGCCTATGAAAATTTCGCCAGCCCGGCCGCCGTTGTCAGCGGCTATTTCAGTGTGGGGGCGCGGGATGAATCGCCCGACAAGGCTGGATTGGCCGGGTTTGTGGCCGATTGCTTGACACGCGGCACGCAAAAACGCAGTTATGAGCAGATTTTTGAGGAAGCCGAGAGCATTGGCGCAACATCGGGCATCAGTTCGGCCATGCACACCACGTCTATTTTTGCCAAAAGTTTGGCCGAAGATTTGCCACTCATGCTCGATCACCTGAGCGACCAACTGCGCAACCCGACTTTTCCACCAGATGAATTGGAAAAAGAGCGAGCCGAATGGCTCACTGGGCTTGAGGAACGCACCAACAATACCCGCGCGATGGCAAGCATGGCGTTTGGGCACTATTGTTACCCCGAAGGCCACCCATATCACTACCCCGCCGACGGCACGCCCGAAACGGCCAAAGCCATCACCCGCGACGATGTGCTGCAATTTCACCGCACCTATTACTCGCCGCAAGACATGGTGATCACGGTGGTCGGCGCAGTCAAAGCCGAAGATGCACATAAACTGGTCGCGGCAGCGTTTGAAGATTGGCAAGCCCCCCGCCCCGCCCTGTCTCTTATACACATCT
>JAHBAL020000067.1 GCA_018500105.2 Anaerolineae bacterium | reverse complement strand
TAATCGTTGCTCCATTCGCGCTAAATCATGCCGCAACCAAATTGACCGCACCCCACCTGGTGAAATCAAGATCCCCTGCTTTTTCAATTCGTTGGCGGTTCGTAGTTGCCCCCACGCCGGTTGTTCGATCGCGCTATTGACTACCGCTTCCTCAATCTGGGCTTCAACCCGATTCGCTATGATTGGCTTTTTGCGGCTTATTTCTTTCAGCGCCATTTCCCCGCCATTCGCATATAATTCTTGATATCTGTAGAACGTATCGCGTGAGTAGCCTAACGTTTTACACGCTTGGCTGACATTCCCCAATTGTTCAGCCAGTTTCAACAACCCGACTTTCCCTTTGATTACTTTTGCTTCTATACTCATCTGACTTTCCTTTACCTTTTATTGTTATTTTACCTCGACTGTCAGATCAAATGTTGTCTTTTGCACATTTATGCTGAGGTGCAGGGCGAGCGGAACGGGGTGGTGGATAACAGAGTAAGGTTATCGGACATGTTAATTTGATCGGACAGTATCATATTTAGTCGTGATTTAAGAACGTTGTCTGTCAGATTAAATGTTGTCTTTTACAAATTATGTCTTTGCTAACACTCAAGATACCCAAAATATCTGCAACTCGGCCTAACCACTTCCAATAATTTTCCATCCTATCTGACTAATCTATTCAGAGCAAGTTTTTGCCGAAATGACTATCTCTCCATCTTCTAGAAACGATGAAGGATAGTCATTCGCCATTACATCTTTTAAATAGCCACTGTTTATTGAGAAACTACGTGTTTTCTAAATATCTATTCAATTCGACTAAACCGTGCCCCAATCTTTAAAGATATTGTCACCAATATGATTAAGCTCAACAAGCCAAATAAACTCATTTCTTGGGATGTAAGATCAGCACCTGTATCAGGCAATAATAAAAGGTTTATGGTTATACTTTTTTTAATTGCAGTTCCTACAGGCTGATCAACCGATGCCAATTGAACAAAATTAAGTGCATGGGTACCAGTCAGGGTTGTTGTAGGAATAACCCATTGCCAATAACCTCCTTGATCAACTGTTGAGGTTGTTAAGGTAGACTCATTTTCATAAATCTTCACTGTTAAACTTGGATGCCCAGTGCCAGTAATTTTGCCTGAATCAGAAATTGAAGAACCAATTGTAATAATACTACCTTGTAATACTTGAACATTTAACGGCGTGATGACATAAATTAAAGTATTTGGGCTACGCGCTAATTCTTTGCCATCAATATTAAATAAACCCGCTTGTAGCAAATGACTGCCGACACTCAATGCTTTATCAAGTTTGATCGCCCATTTACCCTCATCGTCGCTGATTGTATTTCCAATGGCACGATTGCTATCGAACAGTTGAATCGTTTGTTTGGGAGAAGATTTGCCAGAAAGGTTAGGTAAATCTTCAGCATAATAATAGGTGCCGCTAACAATTCCTGAAAAAGTAGGTGTAATAATAGCGATTGGAGTAGGGGTGGGAGTGAACGGGATAGGGGTGGCAGTAGGTATTGCTGGTGTTGCTGTAGGCACAACAATAGTAGCTGTGGGAGAAATATCAACACTCACTATTTGTGACATTGCCGATTCATATCCCCCACGAGAAATTGCCTGTGCAGAAAATTTATGTAGACCAAGCGCAAGGTCATTTACTGAGTATTCATAATCACCTGTCAAATTTGGTTTTAATTCAGCAAATTCTTTAGCATCTACAAATAATTTAACTGTTTCAGTATAGTAAAACGTTTGACCATTAATGTTAACTCGGTTACCAACATTTGGATCACGCGATGCCTGAATTGTAGGAGCAAACAATTTTGGAATAATAAGAGTAAAAAATACAGCACACAATATGAGGATAATGGCAAAGAGAGCTAATAAGATTCTTCGAGATCGCCACCATTTTGTTGCCGGTATCGGTTTGCCTGTTTCCACCTCAGATTCATACACTTTATCTTTTGTGGGTTGTTGTTTGTTATTCATAATATTCATGACTTAGGGCAGGGAAAGTTTTTATTTTTATTATTAAGCGAATCTGGTTTTGGAACTAAGATTATTATCTTATCAGGTCGTCGATGTTGATAAAAATCAACGACACCCCCAGAAGATGTATAGATACATGAAAAAATTTTTTTTTCAGGAAATGCAACAAAAACCATAAAATACAAATAAGGTTTGACAATAGTCTTATCTGGATACAACTCCCCAGAGTAAGCCGCTAATTGAGAAATTTTTTCTGGATTGTCACAAGCTTCATAACCTTCTGGAAGATCATCAATGCTAATTATTTTACAAATTGGCGGAGTCGCTACAACAGCCTGCAGAATTGTTACAGCAGTTGGCGGAATTACTACAGCAGTTGGCGGAATTGTTACAGCAGTTGGCGGAATTGCTACAGCAGTTGGCGGAATTGTTACAGCAGTTGGCGGAATTGTTACAGCAGTTGGCGGAATTGTTACAGCAGTTGGCGGAATTGTTACAGCAGTTGGCGGAATCAGTGACCTCGTCAGTGGAACCACTCTTGACATTTCAGGTGTTACAAAAACTGTTACGACTGGTGGTGTATCTATAATCGGAGGCTGTAACGGGGAGCAACAATATGGAAATATAAACCAAGAACTTAACAATAAACAGGAAAGGGGAAGTGCTAATAATAAAATATTAACCCATTTTCCATAAAAAAAATTGTTATTATTTTTATCTTCTTTACTGGATGCCGCTTTTCTGTTATCTTTTATCTTTTCTTTATCCTCAGCAAAAGATTTATTCTTACTTTGATTAGGCTGTGTTGCAGGACGATTGGGCTTTACTATATTTGCTTTATTATTTTGTACTGATTGAGACAAATCACGGCTTTCTTTTAACGTTTTTTCATTATTTTTAATTGGCTCCGTCACAAGGTTATCGCGAGTTGAAATCATTCCCACGTTGTTATTTTGCGATACTGAAGATAAGTTACTATTAGCTGTTAAAGCCCGTTCCTCTCCCAAAACAGGTTGATCATCATTTTTATTTGGCAAGTCATTCGCTTTTGAAACTACTTCCGCTTTGTTATCTTGTGATAAAGATGTTGATTTAAAGCTAGCTTTTAGCGCATCTTCGTCTTCAAAAGAAGGTTTTTCATTACTTAGGTTTGGTCTTGCGACAGAAATATCATTTTCTGTCGGGATTTCCGGCGGCAAAACCACAGTTGGGAGTGGCATTGTATAAGGAATACTAAATAAATATTTAATACTTCTTTTTTGGCTAAGATCTAAATCTCCTACTGCAACAGATATAGCCAAATTTTTACTAATAAAACTTAAAACAATGGGGATTGTTTCGATCAAAGACTTATTAGATAAATATGTTTTTAATCGTTCATAGTCTGGGTCTACATTCCTCAAATTTTTAAGAATATTTTGGGCTTTCAATAAAATATTTTCGACTTTTATTTCACTAACAATATCGGAGCTTGATGAGCTCAGTTGATTGATAAATTCAATTTTTGTCTGCAATTCAAGCTTCGATAAACTGGAAGTTGCTATTAGCGCAATAGAGTGTTCTAATCTCTCTATAATATCAGGGCTTTCAATTGTCTTAATTAATGATTGCAAATACTCGTTTAATTGATGTAAGGGTGTTCTTGAGTTATATATTTTAATAAGTGTTAGCTGAATCCCATCTCGACCATATTGATCTTTTAATTTCGGGAAAAACAATTGCAATATAACTATCCAATTTTGTTTTACATGGGCAATGCTATAAGCAATTTTCAGGCTCGAATTATTTTTTCTAACTTTAGGCTCTGGTATATATTGAGCTATTTCATCAACAGCAATAACATTAAGCTTATCCGAATACCACTTATATCCAGATTCGTAAATATTAGTTCTAATTAATTCAAACATATACTCCCGTAAGTAAAAGCCAAAGGTCGTTGCTTAATATAAAAAATACCGTTATATAGACTCTTTAAGTCTAGCTTTGAGTAGTAATCAAAGCTAGACTTAAAAACAACAAAAAAGTTCTTCAAAAATTACTTGCGCACTTCAATTTCCCATTCGCGAACTCGATCAAATCGGTTTTCAATGTCTTCTCGTTCACTATGGTTTTTAGCAGCTAATACGCCTACCTGACCCAATAAGTTTACAATACCCTCATTTGTATTAGCGCTAACTAAAAAACAAGGAACATCACGTATAACAGATCTTTCAATACGTTCCAAAGCCGTTCGGTTTGCCGCCTTCAACCTTTCTAATGCGATTTTGTCGTCACTCCAAGTTTTATCAAGTAAATCTTTCTTGTTAAATACAATAAAAATTCGGTTAATATGTCCAAAGTCTAGTTGTTTGAATGCTTCTAGAAATTGATCTGAATAATATCGGTTATTTGAGGCAACTACCTCATCATATTCAAACTTAGCTATTCCCGAACCCTTTACACACCCAATCCCAAATAGTAACAATAAGCAAGTTGCGTCACCATTTTTAGTATTTTTTTGCAACTTATTAAGATGATTAACTGCTTCTTTGAGTTGATCTACTTCACCAGGGTAATCATAAATGCGTCCTTTAATTGCCTCTATTTCCTTGATTTTTATACCTAGTAAAGGATCCGGTTGAGGATCCGGACGTTCAAATTCATGTATCGTAAAATCTGATGTTCTCCATAAAGCACCTGGTGCAAGATCTTGTATTTGTTCCCAGGGTGTGGACCAACGCAAGGTTAGAGCGGTTTTTCCCGAAAATCTTGGGCCAAGGACCACCATATCTACATAACGAGCTTTGCTAATAGCACGCCCCTGCGCACGGTTTTTGATTCTTTGAAACAGAGAAAAGTAATATATAAACAATATAATTGCCACAATTGCTATAAACGCGATTAATAAGATAGGTATGTTGATTAATGTATCGAATGACATAAAACTAAAAACTAAATAACTAGTATTTCCACTATTTAATAGACCATATTTTTAAATTATCTTCTTCAACGGACACCAATAATTCATTATTTGGGCTTGTCTGCAATAAATTTATTTTAGGGAGAAATTTATCTGATAATAAAGATAAACCATTTTCACATATGTTATAAAATTTCCCTGCACTTACACCAATAATATTATTTTCACTATGCTGCATACAACACATAACTTTTATCGATTCTTTGTTCTGCAAAACTGGATGTAAATCGTTATTATCAGTAATATTTCCACGATATAAATTACCGCAGATATCATGTATGATGAAACTAGAAGAACTTTCAATCTCTATTTTGGTGGCAATTATTGAGTGCCTTCCCCAACCTTGAATTGTTTTATCTTCGCAGAAATAAATATAGCTATTATTTTTATTTGATTCCACATAAAATACAACTTGATTATTCTTAGAGGATGAAGATAAAATAATATCTTCACTTTTTACGCCTTGCAGAAAAAATTCATCGTCTAAATATTCTAATTTTGATGGAACGCGCCAATCCCATCGAGAAAATCCATTAGAAGTAAGAAATATAACCGATTGTTCAACATAATTAAACATTGATTTAACAAAACGATATTTATTTAAATTGGTTTGGACAAAATCAAATCTTTTTAAATCTTTATTCGTTAAGAATAACCCTTTTGTCGTCGAAAAAAGGATATCGTCATTATTTTCATGCCATATTAAATGATTTATTTGAGAAGGCCCTTGCATTTCTCTTTGTAAACGAAGATAGAACGTTGTATTTTTAATTGATGGCTCAATACGTGAATTAGTAGGCAACTTACGTGGGCTAGGCTTGTCAGAAATTTCTGGCCCATTATTAATATAAATATTAGTGGTGCTTTTATCAATATATACTTTGTCGCCCATGTATCATTCTCTCTATATTTTCACATCAATGTTGAGACATTTTACACCAATTTAATCAAAAATAGTGACACGCTTAGAAATTTGTCATGTTTTGGCAATATGCGCTTAGATTACTACACCATGTTTAGTGAGGTGACGCATTGAAGAATTTTAGCGATATGATGGACGCAAATATACATTAGCACCATAATTCCCCCAAACCCGTCAATACGTTACTGGGGTTAAAGCAACAAAGAAATTTCCTACCCCACGCCACTCCCCCCACACGAATAACAGACCTCTGCGACGCCAATGCTTGGCCAATGGGTGACACCCGTGCCCCCACATGCCGAGCAAGACCCAGCGCCAGCAAATTGAACCATAGACGCAGCACCCAAAGCATGACTGCTAAACAGAGATGTATGATCTGCGCCGCTCATGTGTAGGTTGTGCAGTGCGTCTAAATGCTGCAACTGGTCGAGTTGATCTGGCGACAAGTGCGCAAGGTCTACCGCGCCATTTTGCACAGCATCGAGCAGCGCATCATGGTCGTTTAACAGCGGAAAATGTTGTGTGTCTAATTCGGAAATCGAAAAATCGGAAAATAAATCGCTTGAAATCATGGTTGTTTACTCCTTGTTAAAAAAATAGTTTGAATACAAAAATCAAATAAATAGGCAGGCTGAATAGACAGCCCTTTTTGTTTGTTTGTCGTGCCCGACTCACACCTGTCCTGTTTGGGCTTAGTAGTGGGTTGACGACCACAACCCCGCAATCAGGAAAAGGATTCGGGATTTCGGATTGCGACATTGCCAAACTGCGAAATAGAAATGGCCTGCCAGATTGATAGTGTTGGGCCGCCAAATTTAATAAATGACGTTCATAAAACCCATGCTGCGCAGGCTGGATATTTGAGGTGCGCCATAGGCCTTGTTGAATGACAGCCTCACTGCGGCCGGGTTCCACTTGCGGCAGACGAAGCGCTAACATAGACAACTGCGCAGCCACCTCGGTCAGCATATGGGCAGGGAAGATGTAAGCACGGTAGACTAAATAATGCCCGCGTGTGGGATGCGGAGCGGTTGTCTGCACGCCAACTGCCACCCCAGCCCATGCCGCCACTTTTATGGGTGACCCAAAATAACTGTGCCAACCAGCAAATTGATGCCAATGGCTCCCTGCGGGGATCAGGTCGCGGGCGATTGTCTCGACGGTTGTGGCTTGCGCAAATGGCTTGAGACAAGTGATCTCTTGATAATATTTGTCTTGCTCATCCCGGTCATACACCACTTCGAGCCATGCCATCGAATGAAAAAGCTGCTCAAATTGGGTGATTATGTCTAAGTTGCTCCGCTTTTTCATCATGCTCCATGGGGTGGTATCTTATCTAGTTCCATATGCTTACGAAACTGATTAATCGCGGTGTCGGTCTCTTGCCAATAGTTCGCCTCAATATTTAAATGGGTTAAGGCCATGCTCACATTAATCTGGCTCAGCCATTTATAGGTAGGAACACGGCTACGTAAACTAAAGAGGGTCGTCACTTCGCCCAATTTATTGGCGCGTTCGTCGAAGTTCATTTGGTCACAAAACCCAACAAATAGATGAAACGCACGAAGACGACGTTGTTCTGCACAATAACGTGCCAAAACATATTCAAACGCTTCATCAACTGCGTGTTTTAATGCTGGCCCAGATTTTCGACCATCAATGAGGTAAATAATCCCATGGGGGTCTATCTCTTTAAAGATAGACAGCAATTTTTGCTTTTCTACTTCGTTTTCCGAAGTCACAAGCTCGCCGGCCACGTCACGCAGCAACTTTTCATTGGGCGCTTGTAATAATCGTTGCACCCAGTTAAGCTTTTCGATATTCGCAGCATCATCTATATGTTCATTAATAATTGCAATATTGGCAGTTGGAGAGGGTGCAATACGATTGCCGTGCAAGTCCTCAATATAGGGTTTGCCAGATGACAAGTAATTCAATAAACTGGTTTTTCCACTTCCTTGTGCCCCCAATATCAAGACATTACGGTTATCAAATGGGCGCTTGATAAAGTTTATTACTTTTTGAGATGGTTTTTGCCATGATCGAAAGAGTTGATAGGCTACGTTCGCTAGAATCAAAGCAGCAATTGGTTCCATTTTTCTCCTATTAATATAAATCCCGCATCACTATCTCAAGCACGTGATGCGCATCATTCAATCATTCAACGGACTCAGCAATAAGGCATGTATCATTGCCCCACAGCAAACGCCCCTTCACTCACCCGGCCATCGGCGGTGCGGGCCACAATCGTGTAAATTGGATTTACCGGCATAAACGGCAGCACACTGTCATACAATGCCTCTGGCGAAGTATCAATAAACCTGTTGCCGCGCCCGCGTGCCATCTCTTTTTTGCTTGAAGTAAGCAAAATTTCGCGATATACGACATACTCAACCACCTCAGCCGATGGACTCGATTCCCAAGTGACCACCAGCCCCTGTTGCGTGTGTTGCACTTGCACATTGCTTGCTGGCATCACCGGCACTTGTTTGCCTTTTGCAAGCGTTAAGCCACAATGAAAAACTGCATATAACTGTTGTGTTGCGCTTTCACCCTGATGATTCACCACGCCGCCCAACCCGCGCGATTGCCAATGCTCGATAGCGATACCGTCATCGGCAACAATTGCATTCCAATAGAGTGAATTGATCCCGTTGTCAATCTCGTGGGTTAACCGAATATTCCCATCTTGAGTGATCTCAACCTGCATCGCCGAGTAACCAGAAAATAGCACTTTGCCTTTGCTCACATACAGCCACATATCACGGGTCACCATATTCTTTACCGTTTGGGGGTCAAGCCAACCGCTGCTGGCATAATCTCGGCTCGTGGCGTCATAACTGCTTAAGCGATGCGACATCACCCCTTCGGCACGTTCAAACTGACAAGGGGCCGCGAGAATAAAAGTAGCCGTCTCCCCCCTGCGCAAGGCGTTTAGCAATAATTGGGCGGTGCTAATGCCCCAGCCGGGTGTATTGGCATGGGCAATATTGGGGAGGCCAATGAACGATAAAACCATCCCTAGCGTAAGCATCACCGCCCCACCCATACGCCATAGGGTATGGAGATTTATACGCCAGCAGATAGCAAATTGTAATTTAGCAATAACTGTTTTACGAATATACGAAGTGTTATTTTGGTTGAACATGTTGATATATCCCCTTGTTGGTTTTGTGTTTTTTTGGGCAAAATAAGTATAAAAAGTAAATATGATAATTTTATTAATTTTTACTTAGACTTAGATGGCAATTTTGGTTATCTTGTTGGTGGGAAATCCTGCAATAAATACTTGGGTTTACCGTCTTTGTCGGTTGGTGTGACACATCGAGCTTGTGGCCCGCGCATCTTTGCCGAGGCTCTGGGGCGGCACATCGGGCGCGTTGATTGGCTTTGGTGTCTGATTGAAAATTTTCTACGGGTAAAATAAGTGTAAATTAATTTTATTATAATGTTAATAAAAAATAATACATATAAGGGCAATTTAATTTACCCAAAAATTACTAATCTATAAAATCATGACCGACACTAACCAACCCCAAATCCAAACCTTGCGCGATCAGATGCGCAACCAAATCCGCACCCGACTTGGGATTCACGATGAACCCCTTGTGAATGAGTTTGTGGCGCAAAACCTACGCTTGCGTGGCTTACAATTGTTGCTAACCAATCATGGCGAGTTTGCAGGCGACGCTACCGACCAAGTTAAGGAAGACTTGAAGCAAGCGGCTAAATCGCTGGGGGTAGAAAACCGCGCCTATCGTATCGCCTTTGTTGGTCCATCAGGGGCAGGCAAAAGCGCCTTGGTCAATGGCTTGCTCGGACGCGAGATTGTGCCGTCGGCGGCGGTCGAAATTGTGACCGGCGTGTTTATCGAGATTTATACTGTGGCGACAGATTCTCAAGAGCAAGTGGAAATTGTGCTGCGCAGTGAACAAGATGTGCTGAATTTGGTGAAAAATTTTGCAGATGATTATTTAGAGCCAAATGCCTTGCCCCTACCCAGCAAGTTGACGATCAATTTTGCCGAAAACTTGCGTCATTGCAGACCCGCCATGCACTTGAGCGAAGAACGCAAAAATGCTTTTGATAAATTGCACACTAGCCTTAGACGCATTGTCGAGTCGTTTATACGTTATGAGGGCAAACCGAATGACATTTTGCCGCCAGACCAACGCGCAGTCTTTCAGTTGAAAGGGTATTGTTTACAGGCCCCCTTGAATCCTAGCACCCAAGAATTTGTGAAGAAATTGGCTGACGAAAACAGTGACCTCAACAAGCCTGCGCCCCAGCCGACGGCCCGTGTCATCCCCCAGAGTATGCTGCGTGTTGCAGCAACAACAGCGACAACATCGGTCTTCTTACCGCCGATAGACATGGTTGCAAAAATAATCTATCGGCTCAAACCGAACAATAACGCGCAAAACAGCCTCTGTTTGCCCGAAGCGATTGGCTTGTGCGATCTGCCGGGTTATACCACCGAGCAACCGATTCACAATGCCATGTTTGTGCAAGGGGTAAAAGAAGCCAATATCGTCATCATCGTTACCGAACCCAACCGGATGCCCGACAAAAATTCATTGTTATATGAGTTGGTAAAAAAATCTATCAAAGCGCCTGAAAATGTGTTTTTTGCCATTAACAAATGGGACACATTTCAGAACACGCAAGAAAATAGCCAAAAATTAAAGAGAAAGGTGGATGAAGCACAAGACCACTTTAATATTAAGCCTGAACGTATTTACTATACCGTTAGTAGCCCCAGAAACCAATCCCACCCGACCGAAGCTGAACGAGACGAAACCCCTAAATTGCTCACCGATATGATGGCGCACATTAGCAAGCACTTTGTGCGCAGCGAGGTGAATAGCGGTAAATTGTGCTTAGACCGTATCGAGGCAACCTTGCGCAGCAAATATGCAGCCAAGAAGGTCGCAGACCACGAAAAGATATTGAACGCCCGCGCCTTAATTGAACAAATGCGCGACCATCTTCATACCGATCTGCGCCAATTTCGCCGCGCTCAACTGAGCAATTTACCCAGTTTGCAGGCCAGCATTGTGCAACGCGCCGAGGCGATTTGTGTGGCTGCCACCCAACATGTGCTCGACCATAAGATTGCTGAATTGTGGCGGCAAAATTATAGCGAGGTTCGTGACGGCTATTTGTTTGATCCGGATGAATCGGTGGAGGCTATGCCCAGCCAGCGCCAATTTATCAGCGGGGTCGAGCTGGCGATTTGGCGTTTTATCCCCGATCAAATGCCGAGTTTGGTCGAGATCATTTGCCAGTCGTATCGAACAGCGCTAGAGAAACAGGCGTTGCTGAAAAAGATTGAGGCGAGCATCACCGCCCTCGCGCCCTCTTTGGCTGGTCAGCCTTTGCAACCCACCAGCCTACACTACAGCCATGCCTTAACACACCCAGATGCGCCAACAGCCGAGGCTGACATGCTGGATGATGCCCCTGCCACGCAATTGACCTGTAGCCAATACATTACCGATGGTTTTGAGCAACAATTGGCAGCGGCCAACGACAGACTTGTTCAGCTGAGCCAAGTTGCACCTTTGCTCAAAAGCCTAGATGAAGCGCATGTGCTCGCACCCAAGCATATGATCGAGCCAGAGCTACAAGCAACCCTCGCCCGCCTCCCGCGTGACAAATATCTTAAGCCACAAGCGTTTGTGGTTTTTATGGATATCGTGCGCCAGCGCTTTCAATCTATCGTCACCCGCTGGAGTGTGGATCAATTGCTGGCTTTTTACAAATATCAAATGATCATCTTAGAGGTGTATTTGGTCGAACGCCTTAACACCTTGCGCAATGACCTCGACCTAAAGCTGAATGACCCGAAATTTGTCGAAGAGGTCTTACAGCAAGAGCACTTCCCCAATGATGCCGCGCGTGAACAATTTCAACACCGCCGCAAGTTGTTGGAACAATTTTTGAGCCGGGTTGAGGCGAATTGATTTATTATCGGGGAAATAAAAGGAAATTAATCTCCGTGCGACGTGACAACGCCTTTTACGTGGATAGTTTTACTGTTTCGCAGTTCCCTAAATGAACGCCAGTTGATAATACCCCCAATCATCATCAGAATATACGCAGCAATTGCAAGTAACAAACCATATTGTCCTTGGTAATAGGATTTACTGGTGGCAAATAAACCTGAACCTGAGGATTCTATTACTACCTTAATGCCTAAAATAAAGGGGATTGCCTTATCAAGGCCCACTTGATGAATCGCCAGTATCACAACACTGGATAATGCCAGAAAACCTGAAATGAATAATCCTATGAAATCCATCTTGCTTAGTATATATTTTCGATGGATGAAGGTTAGTGATAACCCGACCCCAACGATAGGTGAAATTGTAAACAATATACTTAGACTCCAAATTAAATAAAATACATCAAATGAAGATGTAAACATTCTGTCGATACCCTCGAGTCCTATAAGTGTAAGTTCCCATCCACGACTAGATGCTGGAGAGTCACTACCACACCCATGAAGCACCCAAGGCAAGAATAGCGCGATAAAACCAAGGCTGGATCCTGGAAAACCGAATTTGTAGCCATACCAATTTCGTGTCTTTGGAGGCAGATTGGGCGGTGTTACGGAGGCACGAGTTGATTGAGGTAAAGTAAGGCGTTTCGCTTCGGCTTCAGCTTGGGCACGTTCACGCTCTTGGCGGGCGCGGGTCTCGGCCTCGGCCTTGCGCTTGGTTTCGGCTTCAGCCACAGCTTGTTCTTGGGCGTGTCGTTGGCGCTCGGTTTCGGCGGCATGCTCAGCGGCTTGGCGTTGGCGTTCCGCCTCGGCCTGTTCAACCCTATCCGCCTCATCCATCGCCGTTAACAACGCTTGGCAATCTATGTAGCGTTTGGTCGTATCATTGGCATCGTTATATTCCAGCGCTGGCGGTTGTTTTAACATGCGCGTCACCAAGTTATTCAACCAAGCCGGTGTGTCGGCCCGCGCTTCACGCACCTCACGCACGCGGCGGCGTTCACTCTTCCACTGTTTGCCGGTCAACATCTCAAATGCCACACAACCCAAGCTATAAACATCGGAGGTGGGGGCCAAGGGTTCGCTGCCATTGGCGTGTTCGGGCGACATATAGCTGGGTGTGCCCGGATGCGGCAAGGACATACTGGCATCACGCGAGTCGCGGCTGGTGGTAATGCTACCAAGTTGCGCCAATCCCAAATCAGCGATCATGGCATGCCCACGCCCATCCAGCAATATATTGCTCGGTTTTACATCCCGATGCACCGCCTCTGCCTCGTGAATGGCGTTTAGCCCGGCGGCGCTGTCGCGCAATATTTGCACGATTTGGGGGATGGGTAAGGCCCCGTGTGTCCGAATGAGGTCGGCCACACTCCCACCGGGCGCATAGTCCATCAACGTCATCAGCGTATCATCGTGTTCGGCAAAATCAAACACACGTAATACCTGTGGGTGTTTGATCCTGGCCGACAATTTGGCTTCTTGCCAAAACCGTGCGCGATAGTTACTATAGGCCGAGCTGCCAACATTGGGCGCATCTTTGTGTAGCGTCTTGATCGCTACCCACGTTTCTAGGGTTTGGTGTTTTGCTAAATACACTAAACCAAATGCGCCTCTGCCAAGCTCGCGCTCGATGCGATACTTGCCGTTAAAAATCAATTCACCGGGTTTAAATTCCAAGGGATCTTCTCCTTATTTGACTTGGGTTAATTGCTTATCTTGCATTAAGTTTACCTCAAAAACGCCTCGATTTTGTTGACAAATTTGCCAGAACTCGCCTAGAAATGTGATTTTCGCTTATAATTTGAGCGATGGCCCCCCCTCTCTTCCGACCCCACAGCGACTTGCTAAATGGCAAATATCGCATCGAAGCTTATATTGGCGCAGGCTCATTTGGGCAGGTGTATAAGGCACGGCATGTGCGACTCGACACGCTGCGGGCGCTCAAGGTGCTGCACCCCGAAATGACTGGCGTGGGCAGCACAGCGCTGAACGACTACAAGAAACGCTTCGACCTTGAGGCCAAGCTAGGCGCAAAAATAGACCACCCAAATGTGGTCAAAGTGCACAATTTTGAGGCCGATGCGGCTGGGGCGCTGCTGCTCGAGATGGAATATGTGCCGGGGGGCACACTGGCAGACTTGCTCAAGCAAGGCCCAGCGCCGATTGAGCGCGTGCTCGCGGCGCTGCGCGATGGGTTGGCCGGGTTAACCGCCATGCACGAACATGCGCTAGGCACGTTTGTGCATCGTGATCTGAAGCCGAGCAATATTTTGCTGGATGCGACGGGCCGTGCCAAGATTGCCGACCTGGGCAGCGCCCAAACCCCGTGGGATAACCCCAGCCTGCTAGGCACACTTGCGCCGCCGCACCCGGGCACCGCTGGGTATCGCTCGCCAGAGCATGAGGTGGGGAACAGTTTGCTCACCCCCAGCGCCGATGTATATGGCTTGGGCTGTGTGGCGTTTGAACTATTGACCGGCAAACGCTGGTTTGATGCGCAACGCAATGCCGATGGCCCGCGTGATTTGCGCCCCGATGTGCCAGATTGGCTGGATGCGATTGTGCGGCGTATGTTAAATGAGACGCCGGGCAAGAAGAAGGCCGACCGTGACGACGCGACAAAACGTTATGTAGATTGCCGCGATGTGGCGCAAGCCGTGCAACAAGCGACAGATGCCGAGCAAGCACAGGGGGCGGCCCGGGCGGCGGCGCTAGCACGTAAACGTGAGCAAAAGGCCGCGGCTGCGGCTGTCGAGGCCGAAGTCGCGGCGGCCCGCGCTCGTGAGCAAAAGGCCGCTGCCGAAGCCGAACAGCAGCGCCAAGCCACAGAATGGGCCGAACAGGTTGAGCGTGAGCGCCAACAGGCCGCGCAGATAGCCGAATATGCCCGCCAAACAGAGGTGGCCTTGAGTGCGGCCCGCTGGGGCGAGGCGAGGCGACATGCCCGGGCATGGCTGGCGCTGCAACCGGATAGTGCGCCAGCCCACGCTGCGTTAAAAAGGGCCGAGACCGAGCAAGACAAGGCCAACATGGCCCGCACCCGGCGGCGGGCGCTGCTATTACTGTCTCTTATACACATCT
>JAHBAL020000227.1 GCA_018500105.2 Anaerolineae bacterium | reverse complement strand
TTTAACCACGAAAGACACAAAACACACGAAAAAAAATTCTATTTTCGTGTGTTTTGTGTCTTTCGTGGTTTAGCAAGCCCAGCGACTAAGTTTTTACAACAATTCTTTTAGGCCATCGGCAAGACTGACTTGGGGCCGCCAGCCAATGCGTTGCAGTTTGCCACTGTTGGCCGACGAATGCAAAATATCGCCCCCGCGTGGCGGTTTGTAATCCCAATTGACCGGCTGCGGCGACACTTGTTTGAGCGTGTGCAAAACCTGATTTAGACTGACCGATTGACCAGTGGCGACACAAAACAACTCGTCGCCTTCGAGCGTGGGGTGTATTAGTGCCCGCAAATTGGCCTGCGCCACATCGTGCACCGAGACAAAATCGCGGGTTTGTTCGCCATCGCCAAATACTAACAGGGTTTTGCCAGCACGGGCGGCATCGCTCCATTTTGCCAATACGCCGCTGTACGGCGAGCTGGCGTGTTGGCGCGGGCCATACACGTTGAAATAGCGCATCCGCACGGTGGTGATACCGTAACAACGGGCGTAAATTTGCATCCATTCTTCGCCCATCAATTTGCTGGTGGCATAGGGCACGAGTGGGCTGACCGATGAGGCTTCGTCTTTGGTGCCGGGCAAATCGCCATATACGGCGCAGGTGCAAGCCATGACTACGCGGGTGATGCCCGACAACCGGGCCGCCTCAAGCACATTGACCGTGCCGGTGACATTGGTGTTGAAGGTATACATCGGCTCGACGATGGACTGGGGCACGCTGACCATCGCGGCGAGGTGTAGTATGGCGTCGCAGCCTTGGGCGGCGGCTTGCACCGTCGGCAGGTCGGTGATGTCGCCTTTACACCATTCCACATTTTCGCTTTGTTGTGGGGTAAGGTGGGCAAGATTGTCGGCGTTGCCGGTGCTGAAATTATCGAGAATGCGGGCGCTGTGGCCCGCGCTGAGGATGGCTTCGACGCTGTGCGAGCCGATGAATCCGGCCCCGCCGGTGATGAGTATTTTCATGGTGCTGTTGATGGCACAGTTTACTTGGCTTTAGGCGCGTGTCCAAGGGGCTTTGGGTGGATTTGCGATTGAAGTTATGGTATGCAAACCAATGAAAATTGACACATGCTCAATCAGCAAACAAGTTCAGTTTCGCGTTTTTCAAAAACTCGAGCTTTGGGACAATTGATTTAACATTAGGATGAATGCCAGTTTCTGGTTGTGCCGAGCATTTGAAAGGGTCTTGCTCGCTTTTGTAACATGCAAGCCATTTGCTTTTACGAATATTAAAATCTTGCGCTTCGAGTGTATAACGCGGGTCGTTTTGTAGAAATGAAACAACAAAAATTAGGGCGAATATTGCTCTTGCAAAAGGATAACGCTCAGTTATAACATTGCGCCCTAAAAACAAATACAGCCCCCACATACCCGGAACTAATAACATCATATAACGCGAAGCGCCAGCCGTTTCAAGACCCAAACATAACCGCCCTACTGAAGTAAAAACTGTAAATATCGCAGAAAATCCTATCAAAAATAAAATAATAAGCCCTGCTGGTTTGATCACGCGATAATTCATAAAGGCTTCTCTAAAACAGTAAAAAACAGCATAAAAACAAAGCAAAATAAGACAAAAACCCAAACTAAAGACATTAATCAACAGATTATCTTGTTGTATATCGTAACGATAGCCCCAAAACGAACCCCACATAATTGACATATACCGAATATAGCTTAATGGGTTTTCGTCGGGAAAATGAAAGCAGCTTACCGCAGGCGTCCATCTGTAATTGTAAAAAAAGAGGATGGTCGCGAAAGCGCAACTTATTATGCCCATAAAGTAAACTGGGCGATTCCGAGAATCACTAAAACAATAAAATAGCAACAAGACTGGGGTAAGCACACCGACAAAAAGACCAAACCCTGAATACAAAAGTAAAAAATTGAGTAACACAATTGCTATGACTCGGAACTTAATATGGCTCACGAGCATTGTTGCCGCATACAATGTAATCATTAACACAGGCAACACGCTATAGCCAAGATTCGGTGTACCAACAAACGTTTCGTAGTGACGTGGCGTTAAAAAGATCATCGGGAGCAGAAAGTCGGTCACATGAATTGTTTTATTATTAATGACATAGGTTACTCGAAATGCAATCAATAAAGCCACTAGCATGAAGGCAAATAACATAAAACTTTCTGCTCGCACGTCCCAAGCCGTCGCGTTATATAGCCACTGAGTGAAAATTAACCCTATGCCCTCACGATGCGGCCCATGTTGCCGCGAGAATATTGTCCATGCGTCTCTCTGATTAAAAAGTGGCACTAAGAAATCCCACTGGTCATAGAAAAGGACGTTGATTGCATTCTTGTCTATCAGACGATATAAACGATAGGCGAAAAAGAAGGTGACCCAAAATATAACTAGCGCTGTAGCTACTTTTACAAGTTTTGGATACAACATGGTATTAATCATTATTGAGTATGGATACACACCCAAAATCTATCTAGTACAACTCCGCAGAAAACCCACACCCTGCATAGGGTGACAAAGAAGGCGTGATAATGATGGGAAATGATACAACATCTTGCCCATCAACCCATGCCTGCAAGCGCAAATCAAAAACAAATACTTGAAGAAATGACAAAATCACGCGTGTTACCCGCTGGCTTAGTTGAGCGTGCAAAAATCATTTTGTTGAGTGTGAACGGCATAAGCAATGGACAGATGCGCCGAAATTGCGGATTAAGCCGCGATAAAGTGCGCCACTGGCGAAAACGATGGCTTGCCGCCCAAGCACAATTAAACACAATTGAACAGCAGATCGATAAAAAGACTGGGCTAAGCAACCTGGAAGAATTAGAGTCGGAAATGGTAAAAGTATTTTCAGACGCAGAGCGAAGCGGTGCACCCGCAAAATTTGATGCAGAAACCATTGTAAAAATAATTGCACTTGCGTGTGAATGTCCACAAGACAGCGGGTACCCAATTAGCCATTGGACACCGCAGATATTAGCAAACGAAGCGATCAAAGGTAAGATTGTAGAGAGTATTTCAGACCGCAGTGTTGGGCGATTTTTAAAATCAGGCACAGATCAAACCACATTTAAGCCGCTATTGGCTAAACAGCCGACCTGAGGACGAAGAAGCTGCCGCTGAGTTTGACGCACGTGTCAAAAAAGTATGTGATGTCTATGAGCAAGCGGCTGAGGTAGCCACGAAAGGGGGATGCACCCTGAGTGTGGATGAGATGACTGGGATACAGGCATTGGAGCGGATCGCGGAGAATCTACCAATGGGTGTAGGGAAGGTTGAATGCCGCGAATTTGAGTATGAGTGACATGGAACCCAAGCATTGATCGCAAACTTTGATGTGGCAAGCGGAGCAGTGGTGTCGCCAACGGTGGGAGAGCGACGAACCGAGCAGGATTTTGCAGATCATGTGGCAAGGACAATCGAAAGCAATCCAAATCCGCTGATGCAGTGGATATTTGTAATGGATCAACTTAACACGCATATGTCAGAAACGCTGGTGAGGCTGGTGGCGCGTTTGTGTGGCATCAGCGAAGATTTGGGTGAGAAGGGCAAAAGCGGCGTTCTAAAATCGATGGCAACACGGATGGCATTTCTTGAAGATATTGCCCATCGGATACGGTTTGTATATACGCCGAAACATAGTTCATGGTTGAATCAAATCGAGATATGGTTTAGTATTTTGGTGCGGCGGTTGCTGAAACGCGCAAGTTTCTGCTCAACAGCAGATCTGAAGCAGCGTATTTTGGATTTTATCGATTTCTTTAATCGCACCATGGCAAAGCCGTTCAAGTGGACTTACAAGGGGCGACCATTGACTAAATAATCCGAGTTGCTAGGGGGAGAGATTTCTGCGGAGATGTACTAGCAAAAAGCAAGAGCACTAAACGCCTGTCCGTAATTCTTGGTCAAGCTGCTCCCATAAGGCTTTTTGGGGCACGCTGTGCATCATTGCAGCAAGCATACTGCCTGTATAAAGCCCAAATGCATTGATAATACATGACCATAATTCTTGAGATGTCGGCATAATGATGTGATGCTCATTCTTAAATCGCTCTAAGCCATCTACAAGGGCTAAGATGCGGGACAAAAGCCATGTAGCAGGCAATCTATCTTCCCAACCTTGCTCTTTATCAAAACGGTATGGGGCAATCATTCGTAGTGTATTTACCACTTCATGCACTTGTTTATTGAGTTCCTTATCCCATGTTGGCAGTTGTCGAGTTCCTTCGTTGTCGTAAAAATCATAAACAACCTCTAGTTTACTAGTGAAATAGCGCAAAAACTCCAGAGCATGTATAAAGTAATGTTCTTTTACTTCTTTTAGAATCAAATTCAGATGCGCTAATCCAGCCAAACAAAACGCTAAATTTGTGATAAAACAGTGCGGAGAAACAACAGGCAATGGATAATCTAAAAATACATTTAGCGTCATCCGTTCACCCACATAAGACCGACGAAAGTAGTAACTAGCCGAGCGATTATGTGAGTGAATAATAGGCGCTGTGTTCAACAAGACCATGCGATAACCTGCATCAATTAAACGCAAGCCCAGATTTAAATCTTCGCCATAATCACCCTCAAATGGGTATTGCATCACAATGTCACGTGGCAACAAACACGCGACATTGGTTAATTGTGCATTTCGTCGTCGCGCCACATACTTTTTTGAATAAGTAGGGCGAAGTAACCGATCCCGGGCTTGCACTCCCATAAATTCATTGTGCAGAAAAACGTTACATATCGCGAACAAATCTGCATCTGCTTTGGGTTGTTCAATGCATGATACCGCCGCGCAGCGTTTATTCGCATTCAGCGCATAAACCATCTGGTTGAGCCACGTAGGGCTACTGGGTAAAGCATCTTGCACCATAAAACACACATATGGAGATTTTGCTTGTGCAGCCCCAATATTACGAGCATATGAATGCGTAAATTGGCTCGGTGCAATTTTTATCACCCTGGCTTGATGCTGCTGGGCTAGTTCGACAGTGCCATCTTGGCTGCCAGAATCTACCACAATCAAATCAAGATGAGTGATACCCTGTTGCTGATGCAAGACAGGCAGTAACTGGGCAAGATCGTTAGCACCATTTAGCGTAGGAATAACCACAGATACGCTGACTTGCCCATTAATTCGTCGCTGTTGTGCGACTTGTGGGCGCGGCTCAAGTACATCTAAGGAATGGTGTTTAAGCCAAGAAGCACGATATCGCAATTGCGCCCGGATAGGATGCCATAACTGATTGAACATAATGTCTAGCGAGATAGGCCTTTCACATGGGTTAGCGCAATGGTATAGCCATTAACCTTTCAAAGATTATGATTTAGCAGCTTCAAAACGCAATCCAGATGAAAAATGGCTTTGTGAAAGCAACCACTCGATATAAGGTTGGTGATCTTCATTTTCCGGTTTTTTGAATGCCTCTTGCAAGTCGGCCCGTGATTGCCATAAGCCAGCCGCTATCCGAGTTAAGGTGGGCATCGTAATATCAGCTTCATTGGCCCACTGTTTAAAAATTTTCCACATATTGTCAGTTTGTGTAATAAATGAATATTCTTTTAATCCCTGATCAAAAAACCATAATAGAAAAGGCACAACCTCATGGGGTTGAGTCGTAGTATCAAAGTTTGGAAAAGCAAGCTGCAAATCTTTACGAATTTGCCAAATATAGCAAGGTAAATTCATTTTAACTGGGAGTGAAGCATAAGCCTGCTTATGCTCTGCCGACCAATTCATGAGTGATTGATTCATCGCCATAGTTAACTCAGACGGGATCTTATATTCTTCGGTTGCATGTCGTAAAAACCAAAAAATAAATGCTAGACGATCCTGATTCATAATATCTGGAAATTGAAGAATTATGTCTGAGCGTTGCATATAGATATATAATGCTAAGTTTGAAAGTAATAGATAAGGAGTAGAAGATCCTAATTTAGGAAAATAATCACTTCCATCAGCAAGCCATGAAAAAAAATATTGCGTCTTATAATGTTTAATTTTTTTATGCGCCGGCAATGAATCAAAGATTTGACGTGCATAAATAAAATTAAATACATTTTTGGTTGCTTTTAAATCAGAAAAATGATTAATGGAAAAATCAAATCGCCGAAAAGATAAAAAAAACAAATTTCTAAGTTCAGGTTGGACGATCGGCCAATAATCAAGATAATCTCTAATACAGTTTTTATCCACCATCCAAGGCATAGTCTGCCACATCTTTTTTAGGTTCTCTATATACTGACACATCAAATATTTAACACGGTCTTGATGTGATAATTGAGGATCACCTTTATCTAATTCCGACAAAGTAATTTTCATTGGCTGATCAGGTATGGCTTCACCTGTGACTAAAATTACTTGCGCATTCGTCATTAAGGCTAACTCAGCAAAACTAGTGCGAAAATAACGCTGTCGCCCTAAAAATTCGCTATCATGAGTAGGTCCTGCCCCTTCGACCACATCTGCACCAATACTAACAACTCCCCCCTGTTGTAAAACTTTCCAAGCAATTTCAAGTTGGTGTGCCCAAAAAGCTCTTTCCTTTTCAATAGTGTTTGAGGTATTTGATGTTTTTGACATCACCCCGTATCCCATAATTTTAAAGTTGATCAGTGCAGTTAGATTTGAGATGTAAGCTGGCAATATGTGAGCGTTTGCCAAAATAACACCTTGCCCAGTTTCTTTAGCTTTAATCAATAAATCGAATCCCTCAACTCGCGCCCAAAATGTATTTTTTGTCACCATCTTTGGACTTTTCATCGGAACTAATACATCTATATAATCCCATAGCCAATGATAGTAAATCGCATTGTGAATCACCATATTCACTGAAAGGTTTAGTTCAGAGGCTTGGTGATAACGCATCATTAAATCAACTAAATCTCCCTCCCGATAACGCTGCTGGATACGAGGCTGATTAGACAACCAACGAATAGCCTTAAAGATTATAGGTTTTGGGATCTTAGCAATAATTCGTTTACGCCAAGACAGGCTCTTTTTGCTGCGTTGTTGTGTGAGTTTCCCTAATGTATCATACCAATGATTAAAAGCCTCATCACCTTCAAAAACATTCACCTCATCATCTGTCACTTGTATTTTTTCGTCGTCGCCAACATGTTTAACTTGCAATTTAGCTTTGGTAATTTCACTGTCCAAAAATGTGATGGTTGGATCAATAATAAATTGCCGCAAAGACAACCGCACCCCAAAACGTTGCTCGATTTGCAACAATAACCGCACGGTTAGCAATGAATGCCCACCTAAGTCGAAAAAATTATCGGTCATGTCAACGTGGTCTAACCGCAACAACTCACGCCATATATGTGCAATTTCGCTTTGGATAGGCGTCAAAACTGTTGTCTGAGAAAGCGAGATCTGTTTCTCGATGGGCCGCTCCATCAATGCTTTTCGATCTACCTTGCCATGTTCGCTATGTGGCAAGGCAGGTAATATCACAATTGCGGCTGGCAACATATACGCTGGCAACTTTTGTTGCAACAAATTGCGCAATTCATCAATGGTAATAACCTTGTCAGGGTGCAAAACGACATACGCTACAAGCTGCTTATTTTCTATGCTTTTCTCATGGGCAACCACAACGCATTGTTGGACAAAATGATGTTGCAGCAATACATTCTCAATCTCGCTGAGTTCAATACGAAAACCGCGAATTTTCACTTGAAAATCGTCTCTACCCAAAAATTCAATTGCGCCATCGACTAAATAGCGAGCCAAATCACCCGTTTTATACATAACCCCTTCGGCAAACGGATTGGGTAAAAATTTTTCGTTGGTCAAATCTAAATGCTTAAGATAGCCACGTGCCACGTTATCGCCACCAATATATAACTCACCCGAAACATTGACTGGAACACGTCGAAGATGTTTATCTAGGATATAGGTTTGTGTATTTGCTATCGGATAACCAATAGGTGTGGTTAGTCCCGCAGATTTCGGTTTGGCAGAAAAAACAGGATAAGTCAAGACCCCCACTGTCGTTTCGGTCGGCCCATAGTGGTTAAAAATCTTGCAGCCAGGTCGTAACTGTTGCAACTGTTCTACCCACGCAAAATGTGAAGCCTCGCCGCCAATAATTAGGCTTTGCAACGGAAGTAACCTCACCGTGCTATCGCCCGATTGCAAAGCAGCTAAATGAGAGGGGGCTATTTTCAAACAATCAATGTTATTTTGCTGTAAATAATCCGCTAAACCATGTGCATCTACAGCCAGATCTCGTGAAATCACATGAAGGACACCGCCAGACAACAAAGGGGGAAAAAGCATCGTCAAGCAAGAATCAACCGTTAATGGTTGTACCATTGCACAACTGCTACCCGGAGGCACGCACCACCCCAACATTGCGTAAACGTAATTGACAATTTGCTGATGCTCCACCATTACGCCTTTGGGTTGACCTGTGCTGCCTGAAGTAAATAAAACATAGGCTAGTTGGCGAGGTTGGAACAAAGTAACAGGTGGTTCTGCTGAATATTCTTGCTCAACATCAGTATCCATTACGACAACTGTTGCAATATCAGGCGGCAACATGGCGGACAGATCACGACTCGTAATCATAAACTGAATGCCGCCATCTTTCAAAATACTTTCAATTCGGTCGCGTGGATACGTTGGCTCAAATGGCACATAAGCCGCCCCAGACTTTAACACCCCCATGATAGAGATGATCATTTCACACGAACGATCAAGAAAAATACCAACCAATCCCTCATTCGCAACGCCAATTGTCTTTAAGTGATGTGCAAGGTGATTTGCCCTTTCGTTTAATTGACGATACGTTAAGCTTTTCGTGGCAAATGTGGATGGTGACAAATGTTTGTCTGAATCACATACAACAGCTATATTTTCGGGCGTTCTGAGCACCTGTGCCTCAAACAACTCATGAATACACCGATCTTTTGGATAGTTTTTGGTGGTCGCATTCCACTTTAAGAATTGTGTGTGTTCAGCTTCTGAGATGATTGGCAGTTTTTCGATACCGCATTCAGGATTGTCAATAATTCCCGCAAATAATATTAGCAGGTGATCAGTTAAGCGATCTATAGTATCTTCGGCAAATAACGTGATATTGTAAATAAGTTGACCCGTCAAGCCATTTACATTTTCATTAAAAGCTAGAGACAAATCAAATTTAGACTTTTCTTCTCCACTGCGTAGTCGCTCAACAGATAGACCTTGCAATTCAAAGCTGCTTTTAGGTGTGTTTTGCACCGACAACATACTTTGAACAATAGGGTTATAGTTCAAACGCCGTGTGGGTTGCAAGACCTCAACCAACTTCTCAAATGGTAAGTCTTGGTGATCATAGGCATCTAATGCTGTTTGTCGCACTTGTCGTAACAAATCGCGAAAACTAGGATTACCTGACAAATCGCTGCGCATCACCAATGTATTCACAAACATCCCTAACAGGCTTTCAATTTCGGGGTGCTGCCGATTCGCAATTGGACTGCCAATCACAATATCAGTTTGGTTGGTGTAACGCATCAGCAAAACTTTAAAAGCCGCCAATAAAACCATATAAAGCGTGGCATCACTTTGGCGAGCCAATTGCTTTAAGCCACCCACTAAATTTGCTGGCACAACAAAGCGCTTAACCCCAGATTCAGCACTTTGACTTTCTGGCCGTGCAAAATCAAAAGGCAAATTAAGTGATTCGGGAACGCCAGCTAATTTTTGTTGCCAATATTGCAATAGATCATTGAGTTTTGCGCCTTGTAGCTGTTGTCGTTGCCACACAGCATAATCAGCATACTGAATACTAATCGGCATCAGCGGCGATGCTTTTCCACTAATAAAAGCGTTATACAACGCACCTAGCTCGCGATAAAACACCCCCGAAGACCAACCATCCGAGCAAATATGATGATGCACATTCAGGAAAATATACGTTGTGTCGGCTAACTGATAAAGCTTATAGCGGATAGGGATTTCATCAACTAAATTAAAGGGGCGTTGGCTATCGGCTTGCGCTTGGCGGTGCAAATGTGTTTCGCGCTCAGCCTCGGGAATATGTCGTAAATCAAAGACTTGCAGGCTAAATTCATCTGTAGAGGCAACGACTTGAACTGGCTCATCATTGACCAGCCTATATTTTGTGCGTGTTACCTCATGGCGTTTCATAATCTCACGCAAGCTACGCTCAAACACTTGCACATCCAACTTACCTTCCAAGCGCCATATACTGGTTTCGTTATAAGCATTACTATCCGGCTCTAGTTGTTGCAAAAACCATAGCCGCTGCTGTGAATATGACAACACATTAGGTTGGGTTAAATCACGTTTAGCAATCGCAAATGCTTTCTTTTCTCGCGCCAAATATTCCTGCAAACGTTGGTTTAGCAATGCCCGCTTTTCGGGTGATAAATTAGCAATTCGTTCTTCTAAATTAGATGTAGACATACAAAACCTTTTACATTTTCTCTGTTTCATCAATCAAATGCTCAAGCATTTGCCAATCTGCGTGCCGAAGTTGCCGCGGTGTAATCACCTGCGGCATATCAGCAATTGTACTAGCCAGCATTTAATCTAGCGCAAGCGCTACGTTGAAGTGGAATGAGATGGGGTGAATGAACTTTATTCCAAATTTAATCCGTTACAAGCGATAAACCAAATCACGGTCCCGAAGCTTCATCACTGCAACGCCCAAAAATAAAGATATCAGACTAATCATAACAGTTATACCCCACTCAGCAAAAGTAGGCCATTCGCCATAATAAAGCACCTGACGTAATAAGGAAATGTAATGATAAAACGGATTGAAATAAAACCAAATCCGACTTGATTCCGGGAAATTTTCAAGCGGGTATATGATCGGCAAGGTATAAAATAAAGCTTGGATGATGACTCCAGTAATATGAGCGATATCACGAAAATAAACTGTGATCACACTCATGAATAAGGCCAAGCCATAGCTAAAAACGAGCATGAGCAATAGCACAAAAGGCAAAAGAACAAAGGGCAAGCTGACATGCAATCCTACAAGTAAACCGACCACAAAATAGCAAATTAGACTAAAGCCCATATTCACTAACTCAACACCGACAGTAACTAAGGGAAACATTAATTTAGGCGCGTATAGTTTGCGCAAAAAACCTTCGGAAGCAATGAGTGCGTTCATACCTGTTGTAATGCTGCCTGAAATAAACCCCCAACCCACTAAACCACTCAAAACATACGTAGAGAAACGTAATGGGTCTTGTTGAAATAAAATTGAAAAAGCGACTGTCATCACAAACATCATAAGCAAAGGGTTGATAAGTGACCACAATACACCCAATAACGAGCGGCGATACCGCATGATGACAGCATTGCGTATCAAATTAAAAATAGCAAATCGGTAAATCCATAGATCATGGAAATTTCGCCGCAAAAAATAAATAAAGCTTTCATTTTTGGCCGCGTCATAAGTTCTTAGCATCATATTCTCTTATTGGGTGAAAGGTTTTCTCAATTCTGACTTATCGGCTACTGTGCTATCCAGCAACAATATGATCCATATAATATTGGATCATTGTTTCTGGGTCGCCATCGTTCATCAATTGTCCTTTATGCAATACCACAACACGGTTGCAAATCTGCTTTACGAGTTCAGCTCGGTGCGACACAAAAATAACAATCGGGGTGCTATTAATCAGATTATTCATGCGGGCAGTGGCTTTGCCAACAAATTTAGCATCGCCGCCAGCGAATATCTCATCCACAATCAAAATTTCGGGTTGGATCAAAGTTGCAATTGAAAATGCCAGTCGCATACTCATGCCGCTTGAAAAATACTTTAGCGGCAAGTCAATAAATTCGTGAATCTCTGCAAAATCAATAATTTTCTGCTCATAAGCTTGCATCTCGGTAGGCGAAAAGCCAAGCATGGCCCCATTTAAGTAGATATTATCACGCCCGCTCATCTCCATATTGAAACCAGTCCCTAATTCAATAAGCGGAATAACACGACCCTTCACCCGTAACGAACCCTGATGCAATGGATATACACCCGCAATCACCTTGAGCAAGGTAGATTTGCCTGCGCCATTTAAGCCAACAATCCCTACCCGTTCACCGCGCTTGATACTTAGCGTGATATCTTTGAGCGCATAAAATTCGGTGATCGTATTAAAAAGCTGTTTGCGACGTGTAAACCGACTTGTGATGGTTTCCTTTAATGAGGGGGTAGGATTATGATAAATGCGAAACCGTAACGAAGCATTTACTAAATCAACTTGAACATCCGACATATCTATTCTTAATTAATATAACCCCGCCGCAATAAGAAATTGCAATAAGCGTTGATCATAATAAGTTTGTCGTCGTAACGGGGTGTGTAGTGCATAAGCTATCCGCGCAGCCAAATTTCTACGAGCCATTAATAACGCTTGCGCCATATCACGTCTTTCAGGGGCTAAACACTCGCCATAATGATGCACAAATTCGGCAACTTGATCACTAATTGTATATACCCCTCGGCGCTGACGCAACAAGCGCAAGCCGCGCTGCCACAATCGCTTATACCATAAGGGGGTGTCACCCTTCAAATTCCCTGCATGTTGCCGATACAGCATATATGGTTGTGCATCGTAATGCACGTATCCAAATGCAGAAACAACTAAATAACACCACCAATCGTACATAATCATCTTTTTGGGGATGACCTGACAAAGCAATCGCCGCGCTGCTTTATTCATTAAGACGGTGCAACCAGCGACAATATTTTCAACCAAGGCATTTTCATAACCAACATAAGTTGGGAGTAGGCTATAGCCAACTTCTTTCAAATTTATATCTACACATATGCGGCGACCACAATATAAATTGGGTTGGCCGTCTGGCATCTTGCGTATTATTTGCACCGCCTTCGCAACTTTGTCTTCAAACCAAATATCATCATGATCACAAAATGCAAAATAGTCGCTATAGTCACTACTTTCAACCAACAATTGAAAAAAGCTGGCAGCAGCACCAATATGTTCGCCTAAAACAACTGTAATTTGCTGAGAATAAGCATTGGCATATTCAGCCAAAATAGCGGGGGTGCCATCAGATGATCCGTCGTCACGAATAATTATGTGTAACGACGGATAGGTTTGGGTCAGCAAACTATCTAGCTGTGCCCGCAAAAAAGAAGCGCTGTTGTAAGACGACAACAAAATGTTAACTTGCTCGTTCGCCATGAAAATAACATAAAAATATGCTTTATGTAAACGTATCTTTGATAATACTCGAATAACGGTTTGAGTAAATGTGGTAGTTCCCTGAGAACAATGAGTTTAGGATAATTCGCCACCGACGTAATCCTGTAGCTTGATAAGCTGCTACTCGATCTTGAGAATGTTGGATATAAGCATTCACGACTCGCATCACTGAGTCAGGCAAAGGGCCTTCGGCATTCTGCTGAATTAACAAATGCTGCGCTAATACTTGTATCGCCTTCAATGATTCAAGCCGCTTACCCAATTTATCCGATTTATCCATACCGCGAAAAATTTTAAATTTTGCCACATTATTTACTTGGGGCGAATGAATCGCCAATCCCGATCGCACACCTAATTGCTGAGATTCATGCTGCCGATATTGCACCAATGCTGCATTTACAGGCACGCCATACCAACCAAAGATTGACAAAACAAGTGAAATCCACGCATCATGCACCCATTCTGAAGGAATAGGGAAAATGAATTTGCGTAAATGACTGCGAAAAGCCATGGTCGTGCCTGTCACTAATGTTCGTCTTAATAATCGTTGCACCTGCGACATTGCATCACAGGCGCAAAACATCTCAATATCTTCGTCTGTAAATCCTACAGATGCCCACAACTGCCGAGGTGGGTTTAACGGCTTTAAATGTTTATCTACGACCAAAGCGTCTGAGAAAACATAACCAGCCTGAGGATGCGCAGCAAATATAGACGATAACTTAGCTAACTTATTGTAGAGCCACACATCATCTTGGTCACATAATGCGATGATGTCACCTGAACTCGCTATTAAAGCACGCTCAAAGTTTTTTGATGTCCCTACTCTGTTTGCATTTGCAAGAACCCGTGTCACAAAAGGAGCTTGATCAGCAAATCTGCGAGCAATTATTAGGGTGTCATCCGTCGAAGCATCATCACAAATAATCAACTCATCCGGTAAACGGCTTTGTTGCATCAGGCTTTGCAATTGCTCATTTAAATAGATCGCGCCATTATAGGTGCATAATGCGACAGAAATTCTCATTTCTAACCTACCAGCAAAACTCACATTTTGAATAGACACTCAACGTCAACGCGCAGCAAAAGGCAAAAAGACTTGGAATAAAGATGCAGTATTCATAATACCATTACCAAGCTGCCCAGTTGCGTTATACCCCCAACAAAAATATTCGCCGCTCAGCAAAATTGCACACGTATGCTTACCACCACTACTGATATCCAAAATAGGTTTTGGCAGCACCGAGACATCTATAATTGTATTATGAGGCTCAAATGAATCATCTCCCAGTTGCTTTGAGTCATTTACGCCCCAACATTTAGCCATGCCAGCCATAGTACGCACACATGTATGTGCACCTCCTGCACTGATCTGAGCAAACGAACCAACCAAATTTGCAACCTTCACTGGGATCGAACGATCTATCTGTGTCCCGTCACCGATCTGATAAGCTAAGTTATATCCCCAACACCATATGGTTCCGTCTTTTTTGATCGCACACGTATGCCAATCACCTACCGAAATTGATTGCACATCTACTTCAAGCCCTATTACGTCAGTTGGACTAGTTTTCGATAGGGTTGAACCATCCCCCAACTGCCCATAGTTGTTATAGCCCCAACATTTAACACCGCTATTAATTAAAATGCACGTATGAGTTGCACCAACGGCTATGTGTTGCACCCCTCGCAGAGATCCTTGAACGTTAGCTGGTGTTAATTGATCTGTTTGTGTGCCGTCACCCAGTAACCCCGCACCATTCCAACCCCAGCATTTAACGCTATCTGCTAAAACCGCACAAGTGTGCCATGATCCAGATGACAATGCCAAGACGCCATTCAACCCACTAACTTGAGCTGGGCTTGTGCGGCGCTCCTGACTACCATCCCCCAATTGTCCATACCGATTGCTACCCCAACAAAATACATTGCCTGTCTTGGTCAAGGCACAAGTGTGATTTCCACCGGATGAAAGCTGAGCAACAGGCTGTGCCAGATTGATAACATTAGCTGGAGAACTACGACTAATCTGCGTACCATCTCCCAACTGACCTTCATAGTTATATCCCCAACAGACTACCGAGCTATTATCAGTGATAGCACAGGTATGCGTTTCGCCAGCAGCAATAAGCTGATATTTTGGGGCAGAGGCTTGCAGATATAAAGGCGTAAATACAAAAGACGAAACACCAGTAAAAGCAACGATGAAAAAAAAACGAAAAGCGTATTTGTCAAACATTTATAAAAATAAAACAGCCCGTAACTACGTTACAGACTGTTTCATTAGTAAGTAAATTCTAATTACGGCAAATAATTAGGGGCAAAGTGGCTCAAATTTATTTTCTAAGCTACCGGGTGGCTCGCTAATATAGTTTCCAAGATTAAAATTTGAGTCAATGCGGCCAGCTGGCAAGCGCACCCCCGTACCTGATGTAGTACAAACAATTAGGATTTTTTCATCCGGGGCATCATTTACTTGCTTCACCGTCATAGCAATACCCCGGCTACCTGTTGGAGCAAGAGATGGATCAACCACTTTAACACACCCTGTATTTTGAAACAAAACACAAGTGTTCGTAGTGGGATCTGATCCTGACGGACCACCAACTGCGCCACTTCCGTCGCCGCGTGACATCGCAAGCCCCCAGAGACTCAAGGCAGCAAGTGCCATCACTGTTGCCAAAACTAATTGGCGCACAAAGTTATTTGATTTTTGGGTTACTATATTCATGTTACCTTTACCTTTAATAAATATAAATATATCTACTAATTATACCAAAGAACATTTATCATTTTATGTTCATTTAAAATATTTAAAATATTACCGCCCTTCGAACCCATGTGGCAACGGCGAGGCAACGTAACCCCCGCTTAGGTCTGCCGATGTCATGGAAATAGTTGCAGCTAACGCAAACGCAGCTAACAAAACAGCAAAAATAATAATTCTATTAAGCTGGTTTATTTTCATTATGCGACCTCCATGCGCCACTTAACAACCACATAATAACTATACCACATGCCATGAATAATCATATTTTTTAGCAACTCCACGTCCTACAACTAAGGTCTTATTTTTCTATTTCCTCAAAATTTAAGATGGCATCACATGGACCTAACTGCTCACAAGTACTCGACAAAGGAGTCTTACGTGTCAATGACATTGGCAGCAACGTTGAATCATGTAAAAACCATACAATTTTTAAATTCCCGCCCACAATAGTCCGATCATATTTAGGGACACAATAAGTTTCAGAAAAAACGTCGCCCACCTGCCATTGCGAAGTAGGGAAGTTGCCACGTCCCGGTGTGCGTTGAAATTCACTATTGGGTAAACGCGCATCTAGCACTTGCAACAAAAGCCAATAATCCATCTCTGGGTTAGCCACTGCCCGCCAGAAAAGAGTTATTGTCGTACAACGCGTTTCTGGTTGTTGTATCGGATGTGCATAAGCAAACAATTGAATTTTATTGCCAAATGTAATTGGCGTTTTCAATAATCTTGCCGCGCTCGGAAGTTGTTGTAAGTTCAATAAAGGGTATGGACGATAAGCAGGCACAAAGACTAGCCATGGGATCAACACAGCTGTTAGTGCAATACCACTTGGAACAACCAAACGCCCAATTTTGCCTATGGTATCGGGCAAGTAATATAAGCCATATGCAATTAAAAATATGATTGCACCTAAGGATGGAAAAAGATATCGCCCCGGGATTGAGGTAAGAATTGACGGCTGGATTAATGAAAAACGAGATAACCACAGTTGCCCAATTAGCAAACTAGATCCTACGAATAATAAAGCAACAAACACTACTGAGCGATACCGACGATCAATCCAAGCAAAAATCATACCAATTAGTGGCAATACTGACACGAATAGCGCAATTCGATACCAATATTCTGGCAACTCTAAGCGCCCCCAACCAAAAACAGCAAAAAGCGTTTTAAATGTTGCTGTCCAATTTTGCGATGTTAGCCAAACCCCCGCTTTGAGTTGCGCCTGAATTAACGTAAACGGTGATGCGTTGCTCAAATATACAGGCGCACCAGTTACCATATCGAAAAACAAACGTGCAAATAAAGCCTCGAACGTTCGAGGAAACAACCAAACAGCCAATATGACTACAACAGCAGTAAAGCTAGAGAAAAACATCAACAGCCAAACGCGGTGTCGTGCTCGACCATTAGATTTTAGATATTGGGATAGATCTGACAAAACAAACAAAAAAGCACTTAACGTTAAAGCAACACCTGTGCCTTTAATAAACGGTGCCAATAAGCTACAAAAGATCACTAGGCAATACCACCTTATACGCACGCGCATCTCAGCAATCTGTCTCGTTTTAAAAAATATCCATAGCATCAGCGATCCCCATAACGTTACAGCAATGTCGTTGTTGACAGCCGCGCTGCTCATCACAAACTGCGGCCACCATGCTTGTATCGCGGTAGCGGATAAGGCCATTTTGGGTTTTGCTGGTAACGCAGTGCGAATAGCCTTATAAGTAAACAAAATTGCAAGCACACCGAAAATTGTAGATACCCCGCGCGACAACCTTAATGCCAAAACTGTGCCACGGTAAGGAAATTGGTCAAGCTGCCAATTGGGCACAACAGATGTTGTCCCGCCCGCAGTAAACCGCGCCTGCAAGTCATCGCTCACATCTACAAAAAAAATAGGCAGCGCAGCAAACAAATAATAAAGCGGCGGCTGTGTTGATTGGTCGGCTGTAACGCCCAGCGAACCAGCCTCTCCAGCCAAACGCATGGCGGGCAATCGTTTATTCACCGCAATATAGCGTGCATATGCATAATGCCCCGTCTCATCAAAATACCCCCACGACGGCGTAGTAAATGAGTAGGTTTGCGCTAATACGATATGAGATAGAAGGATAAGGAATAAAAGTTTATGCCGGACAAGCACCACAGGTAAAAATTATATAATGCGAGTTTAATGTTAAAGGCTTGGCGCTTTATCCAAACCCTTCAAGTTAGCCCTTGGTTATGGGTAAGTGCTTTAATTTGCTTGCCCATTTTGATATTATCGTTTTACAGCGATCATCAGAGAATCAATGAAGCGTTACTTAGTAAAAATGTAAGTATGGTGCAAGGGCATTTAGATACCCTTACTGGTGATTTAAGAGTAGGGAATCAAATTGTTGTATCGGGTTGGGCAGCAAGCAGTATATTAGATCAACCAGTTCAAAAGGTGGAGGTCTTAATCAACGAAACACCCATCCAAATAGCTCAACTGGGATTCAGCCGACCAGATGTAGTAAAAACTACCCAACAGGCTCACTTTATTAGTAGCGGCTGGGTTGCAACCTTTACCTTACCCTTGCTTGAACCACGTGTCTACAATGTAACAGCCATTGCTCATGACACACAAAATAATAAAACAATACTGGCTGGCAGCAAAACGATCAAACTCGCGCCTTGACTATTTGTAATCTATAAAACGTGGTTTGATACGAGAAACCTCAACGTCAAACCGCTTAGTCTCGCAACTAATTTGGAAATTCCCCGATGGACGATAAATGAGGGGATATAGTCGGCGATGATTGAACACGCCGGATGAGTAAGCCTAAGCCAATCGGGATCAAAGCGCTAGCAATCATAACAGGAGAGACAAGTATTTTAAAGGCCATTAACCCTAAAATTATCAAAGTTAATGCTGCCGTAAAAAAACCTATTCGACGTAAAACATTGCTGATACCTAAACTAACCCCCAACCAAAACAACGCAAAAATTAAAGCACCGAACATGATTTGCTGAATACCATCGTTGCTTGTAAATCGCTTGCTTTCAAATTGTTGCACTTGTTCGCTAAAAGAAGGCGGGAAAATGATTACAGTCCCATAAGCAATTCCCCAGATGACCAATACGACAACACTTAACAACAAAGAAATATCATAAAAAAAACCTGCTCGGGTGTGCCTTAAAACGCGATATAAAGCGAAAACACCCAGTCCTGCCCAGCCAAATTGCAACAAATTGGATAATATAAACAAACGGAATGCACCAAAATTTTGTGGATCTAGCCAAATAACCGTATTTGTAATAATGACACTTAAAGCTGCAATCAGAAACAGGAAACCACTCAAGCGTAAATAAGGGATATAACGCTGCACATGTCCCATAATCGTTAACTCACCGAAACATCTTCCCAAACGCCTCGACCGACATGCCATAATTCACTCGCATACGCGGCCAAGTGAGTGAAGTGTCAAGTGAATGGCTGGCCCCCCAGCGGGTGGTCACTGCGCCCCAAGTCTGGGCTTCGGCCAATACGCGCATGGCATTGTCGTCATACTGCCCGGCGGGGTAGGCAAAAAAGCGCGGACGTTTGCCGATTTGGGCGGTGATGGCGTCTATCGGGGTGTAAATTTGCGTATTCAAAAACTCATTCGAGCGATTGCGCAAATCAGGGTGCGTTTTGGTGTGCGATTCGATATCCATCCCGTTGGCCGCCATTTCACGCGCCATATCCCATGTGAGATAGGCCGGGTGATTTTGGAACACCGGATCGGTAAAGACGAAAAATGTGCCGACCATGCCATATTTTTTTAACAAAGGATAGGCATTCTCATAATGATCACGATATCCGTCGTCAAACGTCAAAACGATCGGTTTCGGCGGCAATGGCGTATGATTCACCAAATGATCGTGCAAAGCATATAAATTTAATGTCTGATAGCCATTGTCTTTCAAATATTTCAACTGGCTTTCAAACTGATCGGGCGGCACAGACAAATTCACCCGCAACTGGTCTTGGGCGTTGGGCGGGACCGAAATATAGTGATACATCAAGATCGGCACGCGAGCAGTGCGATGCAGCACATCGGGCGACAACGTGGGCGGCACGCCCATCACCGTTGGCTCTGGCGGCAATTTCGCCAAAATACGCAAGGGGGTAGGGGTCAATATTGGCTGCGGCAATGGCGTGGGCACAACCGGAACCTGCGTTGGCACAGGGGTCGGCAAAGCAATCGGGATCACATCATTGCGTTCAGTTGGTGTATTAGGAGAACTCGGACGACGGCGAACCACCTGCGCGTCATCATCAATGACATAACCCAACGCGCTCACATGTACAGATTTATTGCCCTGTGTTTTTGCAATGCTGGTCTGAAAATAAGCAATGCCATACCACAACGCAGCCCATACCGCCCAAATGAGCATGAACCAACGCTTCTTATGCGAAATCATTTTGTTTTACCGCCTCAGCAACCTTAATAGCCTGATCAAAATTCCAACAACAAGCGATACATCTTAAAGACCTGCGATTATATTTGCCCCCCACTTTAGTCTTATCAGCCTACCCCTCTTTGAATCTATCTATCTCTTAAGTTAGCACCACTTACCATCCTTGCTTCATTATAATCAGCGCATGAGTGATCACCCAACAAATTCGCAATCTCTAAGCAATTCTGCCCCAACCGACACCCTATTTGCCAAAATTGTGCGGCGTGAAATTCCAGCCAAAATCGTCTATCAAGATGAATTTGTCACCGCCTTTCACGACATTAGCCCAGCCGCGCCGGTGCATATTTTGGTCGTGCCCAATAAAATTATCCCAACCCTAAATGACGCCACGCCCGAAGATGAGCAGTTGCTCGGCAAACTGATGCTCACGGCGCAGCGGCTCGCCAAAGAATTGGGCATTGACAAAAGCGGCTACCGTGTGTTGATGAATGTGAATCATGACGGCGGACAAGTCGTCTATCACATTCACTTGCATCTCATCGGCGGGCGTCCACTGGGGCGCATGGTCAGTCGAGCAGATTAAAATAGAATAACCATCATGAAAATTCTCATCACAGGCGGCGCAGGTTTTTTGGGCGTTGCATTGGCAAATCGGCTGGTGCAAGAAGGGCATCTGGTGCGCGTGCTCGACGATTTGAGCAGCGGCGACCCAACCCGCCTCGACTCGCACATCAACTTCACCCGCGGCACAGTCACCGATGTGCCCAAACTTTGGTCGTTGTTACAAAACGTGGATTGCGTCTACCACCTCGCAGCGCGGGTGTCTGTGCCCGAATCGGTGCTCTACCCCGGCGAATACAATCTCGCCAATGTGGATGGCACGGTCGGCATCATGCAGGCCATGCGCGACGCGGGGGTGCGACGGGTCATTTTGGCCTCGTCGGGCGCGGTGTATGGCGAGCAAATTCAGCAACCAGTGCACGAAGATTGTATGCCCCACCCCACTTCGCCATACGCGGTTAGCAAACTTTCTGCCGAATATTACATGCACACCATCGGGGCGCTGTGGGGCATGGAAACCGTCGCCTTGCGCGTTTTCAACGCCTATGGCCCCGGCCAAGTGGCCCGCGCATCGCATCCGGCAGTCATTCCAGCCATTGTGCGCCAAGCCCTCAGCGGCGGCTCGGTCATCATTCACGGTGGCGGCAAGCAAACCCGTGATTTCGTCTATATTGACGATGTCACCGATGCCCTTGTCAATGCCATGAATGCGCAAAATATTAACCGGCTTACCATTAATGTCGGTAGTGGCGTCGCTACCTCAATCAATGATTTGGTTGCAGCGGTTGAGAAAACCATCAACAAATCGGTCAATGTGTTGCGCGTCACCGCCGAAAGCGGCGGCGTATCGCATATGTGCGCCGATCTGCGTCGCGCCCGCGAATTGTTAAAATATCAACCCAAAGTGGGGCTGGCAGAGGGTGTTCAAAAAGTCGTCGCCTCATTTCAAGCGAAAGAAAAGAAATAACACAAAAAATTTTGCCGTAGAGACGGGTCGGCGACCCGTCTCTACAAACACAACATAATGTATGCAATCGAAATTCGCAATTTGACCAAACGCTACGGGCGAAAAACCGCGCTCGATAACCTATCGCTGATCGTGATGCCCGGAGCCGCGCTTGGTCTCATCGGGCCAATCGGTGCTGGCAAAACCACCCTCTTGCGAATTTTGGCAACTGTGCTAAAACCGACCAGCGGCGATCTTTTTATTGACGGGCTAACCATCTCCCAGCACCCCCAACAAATCCGCCAAATCGTCGGATACATGCCCAGCACCCTCGGCGGCGGCGCAGACATGACCGCGCAAGAATATTTGACCTTTTATGCGGCCTGCTATGCTGTGCCCGAAAATGATCGCGCCAACCTCAGCGCCGACCTGCTGCAATTGGTTGACCTTTACCATCGCCGCAACGATCCAGTTGACAAGCTATCGCCCGGCATGAAAAAACGGCTCGAACTGGCCCGCACCTTGGTCCACGACCCTGCCATCATGCTGCTCGATGAGCCGTTTACCGGCCTCGACCCGCGCGCAAGAGTCGAAACCAATGCCCTCATCAACGAGTTGCGCAGCCTCGGCAAAACCATCGTGGTCACGTCGGCCTCGCTCACCGAGATCGAACCGATATGCAGCCACATCGCTTTTCTGAATGAGGGCAAATTGAGCTTTTCGGGCGAGCTGGATGAGGTGCGTGCCCATTTTGCCGATCACCAGCACCCACAGCGTGTCATCAGCATCCGTTTCCTCGGCGACCCCGACCGAGCGTTAACGATTGTCAAAGAATCGCCCGATGTCAGTGCCGCGCAACCCGTCCAGCCTTATGCCGCTGCGCTTGCGGCCTCGACCTTGCCCGCTCACACCACCCTCAATTTGCTCAAAGAAATGCACATCGCCTTCAACGGCGATTACGCCGCCGCCAGCCAGCTTTTGCGCAGCCTCATGCACAGCGGAACCCAAGTGGTGTCGTTCACTGAGCTAAACAACACGCCCAATATTCAACACACGCCCCAAAAGGTCATGGTATAACATATCTATGCCACTTTAAGCTGGTCATTGTCAAGTGATGTCAATCAACAAACGCTTTAGCCCGATCTCATTGCACGAACTACACAAGTTGATGCGCAGCCCACGCGCCTTTGGCGTTTTGACTGTGTTTTTGTGTGTGGTCGGCGGGGTGGCGTTGCTCATGTATGCCGCCGCCATGCTAAACGAAACGCGCCGCAACGCCAGCAGCATCGGGCAAACCCTCTATTTCATCATCAGCGGCATGCAATTGATTTTGGTATGTTTTGTTGCGCCGGCCCTCACCGCCACCGCCATCAGCAGCGAACGCGAACGCGGCACATACGACATCTTACGCGCCAGCCTCATCACACCTTGGCAAATTGTGCGCGGCAAATTGACCGCCCCGCTCGGCTATACTTTTCTGCTCATCCTCAGCACCTTGCCCTTACTCAGTTTACCGCTTATCTTAGGCGGCATCGAAATTGCCGAAGCGGTCATTTCGGTATGGGTGATGCTCATTTCTGGCATCTTATTTATCAGCATCGGGCTGTTCGTCTCTACATTTTGCAAAACCAATTTAGGAGCCATCATCCTGACCTATGCCTTGGTGCTGATTTTGGTCATCGGCATCCCCATTTTTGCCCTCATCGCCAGCAGTTTTGGGGCGGCAGTGTTCACTGGCACAGCCACTCTTGAACGCCTCTTTACTTGGCTAATGATGGTTTTGACCAGCCTAAGCCCAATCAGCACCCTCACCATCACCGAGTTAAATTTCTATGCCTCTGGCAAATTGTGGGAATTTAGTGTGCCCATCACTGGCGCAAGCCCGATGACACTTTTGCCGCCTTTTGTCTTGCTCACCCTCAGTTATGCCCTGCTCAGCTTACTCACCTTGGGGCTATCTGCCCGGCGCATTGGGCAACCCGACAAATCTTAAAAGAATACATCTAAAGTCGGACTTGCATAGTCATCTCAAGTTTGACAAAATCAAACAAATTGATTTTGTCGTTCTCTCGATCAAACTCAATTCATATACGGTTTTGTAAAAATTTAACTCATCTTTATCGCGCTTACTCAAACAAAACCATCAAGCCATATTGCGCTTTCTTTGCATTGCAACCAGTATTAACAACAAAATTTAAAAAACAAAAACACACATTCAGGCTAAAATTAGCCATCATGTTTAGTCACCGATTGCTGGTTAGGTTCGTGTTTATGGTTGCGCTATGCTCTTCGCTGGCCGCGCCACACGCATCATCGCTTGCAAATATCACCGCCAACACGCCCGCCCTCCCCTTGCAGCCGCAATCCGACCCATCACCTCGGAGTTTTGACGTCGCCCAATTGTTATTGCAAGAAACAGTCGGGCTTGACACTGGCTGCGCCCCCACCAGCCAAATTAGCATATTGGCCGGAAGTGCTGTGACGTTTTGTTTCCGTATTACAAACACCGGCAACACCACCTTCACCACACATTCATTAACCGATGCCTTGCTAGGCAAAATTCATAATAACATCGCCTTAACGTTGTCGCCCGGACAAAATCATATCGTCACACGCACACTGGTCATCACACAATCGGTCAACACCAACTCGCTGTGGGAAGCGAGCGGCACCGGCGGCAGCGCCACCGCCCAAAGCGGCAATGTGATTGTGTCGGTGCAACAGCCGCAAATTGCCTTTTCGCATACGGTTGGCCTACCCAGCGAAGGCCCATGCTCAACCAACTCGGTCATTACCGTTACACTCGATACCCCCATCGTGCATTGTTTCACGATCACAAATACGGGGCCAATCTCGCTTACCAGACACGTCATTACCGATTCGCTCATGGGGTTGATTGAAGGCAATTTGCAAATTAGCTTGTCACCCGGTATGAGCACTTTCATCACCCGCACCGAGTCACCGACCGCAAATCGCCTATATCATAGCCACTGGTCGGCCAGCAACGGCATTGTCACTGCCAGCGCCACCAGTTCGGCTGCCATCAATGTCATCCAAGCCGACATTACGCTTGAACAAACCGTAGGCGTTGACCTTGGCAAATGCGCCATCCGTAATAGCATTGACGTCGGGCAAAATACACCTGTGGTCTTTTGTTATGTGGTGCGCAACACCGGCTCTATTCCGCTTAACCTGCACGAGCTGACAGACACAGACAGCGGCGTTATTTTAAGCAACCTTGCCTATACCCTTAACCCGGGGGCAAGCGGGTTTATTACCCGCACCGCCACCTTAAACCAAAGTGTGGTCAACCGTGCGACATGGGTCGCCTCGAATGGCACAGTTACAGTGCGTGCCAGCAGCACCGCAACCGTCACGGTGCAGCCAGCCGCCGTCATCATGTCAATGGGGGTAGGCTACAACCAAGTTGACTGCTTAAATGGCAACTCAATCGTGGTGCAACCTTATACCAATTTGACCTTCTGCTATGGCATCCGCAACTCTGGCTCAATCCCACTGTCTATTCACACCATCACAGATGACAAACTGGGTGTCGTCCACCAAGGCCTAAATCAAACCATTGCCCCCGGCGCAACCATGATTGTCACAAAATCGGCGACTGTGGTGCAAACACACAAGCATATTGGCACTTGGTATGCCAGCAATGGCGTGCTCACCACCACTTCAAACGCCTCCGCTAATGTCGAGGTAACGCCCATCTCATTGGCGCTCTTTGTCACGGTGGGGGCCGATGGCAGCGAAAATTGCGCTTCGACCAGCAGCATTACAGTGGCGTATAACACCCGTGTGACCTATTGCTATACCATTCGCAATATCTCCGGCATCTCGTTAACCCAACACAACCTCAACGACACTCGCTTCGGTCAAATTCTGACCGATCTGCCCTATGTGCTTTCGCCCGGTATGAGTGCGTTTATCACCACGACCGTGCCAGCCACGCGCACAATGGTGAACACGGCCACGTGGACCGCAACCGATGGACGGGCCACCGCCATCGCCGAAGGTTCGGCCAGCGTTAAGGTATTTGACCAAGTTATCTTTGTGCCAGAAATATTTAATATGGCTGTCACCCGTTAAGCTTTGATGAAAGCTCGATTGATAGCATTTTTGCAACCATATTATCTACAGCGAAAGGAAATTCAGCCAGCAATCGAATGAAGATTATTAGTGAGATGACTAGAATCATCCAGTAAAATCAGAGCGTATATCATCCTTGGTTAAGTAAATTAGTAAAACTCTAAGTGTTATTTTTTCGAGGATAGATAAGCCGAATCCAGTTTTAAGGTAAGTTCAGAATGCCAAGCGCAAACTCTACCTTAAAATATTTTGAAGTTTGCTCAAAATAGCGGTAGAATAAAAACATTCTTTCAAATATAATCAGCAATTCCGAATTTGTTATGTTATTATACAAATCCGCAATAGAATGATTGACAACGGAGTGAGAAAATGATAAAGTCTTCGAAAATAAGCACTTTGGACGATACCGATAAAACCATTTTACAAATCTTGCAGCGCGAAGGTCGCCTAAGCAACGTTGAGCTTGCGACACGGATTAATTTGTCTGCACCTGCGACCCATACCCGTGTACGCCGACTTGAACAAGACGGTTACATTGCAAAATATGTCGCCATTTTGGACCCCGAAAAACTCGGATGTGATTTGCTTTGCTTTATTCAAGTAAGCTTGCAACTTCACTCGCCCGACCAACTTGGGGCCTTTTTGTCAACTGTAAAAGAAATGCCCGAAGTGCTTGAGTGCTACACTGTCACTGGCGAATACGACTGTATGATGAAAGTGTTGGTGCAAAATCACCGTGACCTAGAGCAATTTTGGTCCAAGAAGCTTATGGGCATCTCTGGCGTGGCTCGCACCCATATTTTCATTGTATTAAACGAAGTGAAGCAGGAGACAGCGATTGCGTTAGACTAAGTTGAACCTAACCGCTACCCAATACGAAAGCAATATCGGGCGTCTCACCAATGGCTACGCCCGCCAAAAAACCGACGCGGCAACGGCCAATACCGATGGCCAGTTTGCCGCGTCAGTTAATTGGCATGATGTCGCAAGCATTATGCTGCGATCACGCTACCTCGACGAACTAGAAGAGCGTGAATTGACCCCACAAGGCAAGGTCAAATATCAATTTTCGGCGCGTGGGCACGAACTCAGCCAAGCCATTGTTAGCCAATGGCTAAATCACCCGCACGATGCCGCTTTCGTCTACTATCGCAATCGCCCGCTGATATTGGGGTTGGGCATGACGATGACTGAGTCGCTGATGGGCGGTATGACACGCGCCGGTGGGCCTAGCGGCGGGCGCGATGTCGGCATCGTGATGTATATGCCGGCCCGCGAAAAAGCCTGTGTCATCCCCATTTCTGCCGATATCGGCTCGCAATACAGCCCCGCAGCGGGCTGGGCCGAAGCCATTCAATACCACGCCGAAGTGTTAAAACAGCCAGAAGCCAAGGGCGCAATCACAGTCGTATTTGGCGGCGATGGCTCTATTGCCAGCAATGGCTTTTGGTCGGGGTTAAATATCGCCACCACCATGCGTTTGCCGGTCTTATTTGTCATCGAAGACAATGGCTATGCCATCTCGGTTAAGTCTCATGCGCAAACCCCCGGCGGCAATATTGCCCAAAATTTGAGCGGGTTTGCCAATTTACGCATTTGGGACGGCGACGGCACAGACCCAGCCACTGCCCCGAACCTCATTCACACCGCCCTTAATTATGTGCGGCAAGGCAATGGCCCAGCCTTATTGCGGTTGACCATGCCACGTTTGTCAGGCCACAGCAGTGTTGATAATCAAGCCTACAAAAGCAAGGCCGAGCTAGACGCCGAATGGCAGCGTGATCCAATTGCCCGCCTGCGCCAATTTCTTGTGCCCAGCCAATGGCGCGAAGACCAATGGCAAGCGCTTGAAAAGACAGCCAAACAAGACCTTGCGGCTGCCCTGGCTGCCGCCGAGACGCAACCTCTGCCCGATAAGACCGCCGTCACCCGCCACGTATTTGCCGAAACGCCGCCCCAATTGGGCGGGCTACAGGCCAATGGCATTGTATTGCCGACCGGCACAACAACGCCCAATTACAGCGACCCGCGTCGCCTGAATTTCATTGATGCCATTCGCCGCACACTCGATGTGGAAATGGCGATCAACGAGCGAATGCTCATGTTTGGCGAAGATGTCGGCTATAAAGGCGGGGTGCACGCCGCCACAGTCGGCTTGCAACAAAAATATGGCGTGGCGCGGGTGTTCGACACCGCGCTAAACGAAGAAGGCATTATTGGGCGGGCGGTAGGCATGGCGTTGCATGGGCTGATGCCCGTGCCCGAAATTCAGTTTCGCAAATATGCTGACGCCTGCCACGAACACATCATGAACGTGGGGTCAATGCGCTGGCGCAGCGAGGGCAAATTTGCCGTGCCGATGGTCATCCGTATGCCGGGTGGTTTCCGCAAGATCGGCGACCCTTGGCACAGCGTGAACAACGAGGTGGCTTATGCCCACGCTATCGGGCTAAAAGTCGCTTTTCCATCGAACGCCGAGGATGCCGTGGGCTTGTTGCGCACTGCCCTGCGCGGCCACGATCCGGTCATTTTCTTCGAGCATCGCTATTGCTATGATGCGGCTTGGGCACGCCGCCCCTACCCCGGCGATCAGTTTATGCTACCTTTTGGCGCGGGCAAAACCTTGCTCGCTGGCGACCGAATGACGGTGGTGACATGGGGCGCGATGGTTGAATTTTGCGAAAATGCCGCCAAAATCGCCGATGACAGCGGCAAACAAATTGACCTGATTGACCTGCGCACGATTGTGCCTTGGGATAAAGATTTGGTACTGGCCTCGGTGCGCAAAACTGGCAAATGCTTGATTGTGCATGAAGACAACGAGTTTTGCGGTTTTGGGGCCGAAATTGCCGCGACGCTCGCCCGTGAAGCGTTTTTTGACCTCGATGCCCCCATCGAGCGCGTCGCCTCACCCTCGACACTCGTGCCCTTCAGCCAAGAGCTGATGAGTGCAGTCGTGCCAACCACCGAACGTATCGCTACCGCGATGAAAAAGTTGATCCTCTTTTAACTCAGTTGAGAGTTGAGAGTTGAGGGTTGAGAGTGCTTACTCTCAACCCTCAACTCTCAACTCTCAACTTATCTTTATTTCATGTCAAACTTTACTTTGCCACCGCTGGGCGATGGCATTCAAGAAGTCACCGTGATTCGGTGGATTAAACAAATTGGTGATCAAGTGGCGGTGAATGAGGCAATTGCCGAGGTCGAAACCGACAAGATTACCCTCGAAATTGCGGCGGATCGCGCCGGCAAATTGGGCAAGATCGTAGCCGAAATTGGCAAAAAAGTGCGGGTGGGCGATGTGTTGGCGGCGCTTGATGAAGCTGCGGCTGCTATCGTGCCTCAATCCCCCCAAACCACACCTGCGCCCGCCATGCTTGCCACCGCCACGCCAAACGAAACGCCCTACGCTGGTCGCCTCAGCCCGGTCGTCAATCGCATGTTGGCCGAGCATCAGCTCGACCCCAACCGCATCATCGGCACAGGCGAAAATGGCCGCATCACGAAGCATGATGTGTTAGCCCATTTAGAAGAGTCAAGAACCAAGAACCAAGAGCCAAGAAGGGAGATTCAGGAGCCAAGCGCCAAGAACCAAGAGCCAAGAGCGGAGATTCAGGAGCCAAGCGCCAAGCACTTAGCGCAACTCCCCACCCCGCACAGCCCGATGCGGATGCGGATTGCCGAGCACATGATGCGCAGCCTGCATCACAGCGCCCAAGTAACGACGGTATTTGAGGTGGATTTGTCGGCAGTAGCAAAGCACCGCGAGGCGAATAAGGCGATTTACGCCAAAGACGAGGTGAATTTGACGTGGCTGGCCTACATTGCCAGCGCCACCGCGCATACGTTGCGGCGGCATCGCATGGTGAATAGCGAATGGCGCGACGAGGGGCTATTGCTCAAAAGCGAGATTAATCTCGGCATCGCGGTGGCGTTGCAAGATGGGCTAATGGTTCCGGTCATTCAGAACGCCGACGAGCTAAACCTGAAAGGGTTGGCGCGGCAAATCCAAACGCTGGCCCAACGCGCCCGCAATAAGCAATTGCAAGCAAACGACCTGCAAGGCGGCACCTTTAGCATCAGCAATCACGGCGCATCTGGCAGTTTGTTTGGCACACCAGTGCTAAATCAAGGGCAAACGGGCATTTTGGGCGTGGGCGCTGTCGAGAAACGAGTCAAGGTGTTGAGCAGCGCACACGGCGATGTCATCGCCATTCGCCCCTGCGCCTATCTCAGCTTCACCTTCGACCATCGCGTGTTAGATGGCGCAAATGCCGACGCATTTATGGCCGACCTCAAGCACCGGATTGAGACATGGGGCGACAGCGCGGCCTAAGCCCAGCGCCGCCGCGCCCACATGACAGGGCCGCTGCAAACATAGGCAATGGCAGCGGCCCAACACAACCATGTGAAATTGAGCACCCCTAAGATCACGACCAGCAACCAACACCACTTCGGTAGGCGGCGCAATTGGGCAAATTTGACATAGGGGAATACACTCACCATCAGCAACGCCAAGGCGACAAACAATGCCACCCCCAAGCCCCAATGCACCTGCGGCAGGGTCAAGTAAGCGACCGCCAATACCGCCGACACAGCAGTGGTCGGCATGCCTTGAAAATAATAGCCGTTATAGGGTGTGACATTGAAGCGAGCCAAACGGGCAGCCCCAGCCACCACCCACAACGCACTCGCACCGAGCAAGATCGGCGCTGGGGCGCTGGCCTGTAGCCAATAATAACCCAGCGCCGCACTTGCGATGGTAAACGAGGTCATGTCGGCCAAAGAATCGAACTGCTCGCCAAACTCGCTGTTGGCATTTAGCTTGCGGGCCAACATACCATCCAGCACATCACACAATACCGAGCCAAGCAGACAAGCTGCCGCCAACGGCAGCAAACCAGCGGCAGCGGCAAACAATGCCATCAGCCCCAAAACCATATTCAGCGCAGTAAAGCTACACACAAACCATGTGCGCTTGTTGGTGTGATTAATTTTGTTCGTCATTGTGGAACATTATACCAATCATTCCATATTGTGAAACAAAAATTTTATTGCAAGCCACACAAGTGCCTGCACCTCTACACACGCGGTAAAATATAGACGTTGCCCTCGTAGTTCAAACGGATAGAACACCGCCGTCCTAAGGCGGGTGTTGTGGGTTCAATTCCTGCCGAGGGCGCTTACTTTTTATTTAACTCGTTTACGGATCCCTCGTCTATCCCTCATCGCCACCAGACAAATTTGCCGCAGCCAGACACCCGATGAGGATTCCCCAATTATTTTTATCATGTCAAAATCCATCCAAATTAAAACCGAACTGCCCGGCCCCAAGAGCCGCGAATTAGTTGCCCGCCGCGAAGCCAGTATGCCGGCTGGTTATGCCAAATCCACCCCACTGGCGGTCAAACGCGCCCGCGGGGCGATGGTCGAAGACCTTGACGGCAACGTGGTGATGGATTTTACGGGCGGCATCGGGGTGCTGAATGTTGGGCACAATGCCCAAGCCGTCGTTGATGCAGTCAAGGCGCAGGCCGACGACCTCATTCATGCCTGCGGATTGGTTGCCACCACCGAGCCGCACGTGGCCTTGGCCGAAAAATTGTGCGCCATCACGCCCATCAGCGGGCACAAAAAGGCCATGATTCAAAACACGGGGGCCGAGGCGGTCGAGACCGCCGTGCTCACCGCCCGCGCTGCCACAGGCCGCCAAGCCATTCTTGCGTTCGAGGGCGGCTATCACGGTCGAACCTTGCTCACTCAATCGCTCACCAGCAAATACGCGCTGTTTAAGAAGGGATTTGGCCCATTCGCGCCCGAAATTTACCGCGTGCCTTTCCCCTATACCTACCGCTCAGGGGCCGTTATTGACCCCAAAGGCTTCATCAATTCGGCGGCCTTGCGGTTGAGCGAAGAGCAAAAGATTGAGCTGACATGGGAGGCGTTTGAACGCGCCTTGATCGCGCAAGTGATGCCAGAGGCCATTGCCGCCGTCATTGTCGAGCCGATTCAAGGCGAAGGCGGGTTCATCCCCATGCCGCGCGAATTTATGCGCCGGATGCGCGAAACATGCACCCGCTATGGCATTGTCATGATTGTAGACGAGGTGCAATGCGGGATGGCCCGCACGGGCAAATTGTTTGCCATGCAGCACTACGATATCGAGCCAGATATTATGGTGATGGCGAAAAGCATGGGCGGCGGGATGCCCGTCTCGGCAGCAGTTGGCCGCGCCGAACTGATGGACAAGATTCACCTCGGCGGGATTGGTGGCACTTACAGCGGCAATCCGGTGGCCTGCGCCGCCGCCTTGGCTGCCATCGAAACCATCGAAAAGGAAAATTTGTGTGAACGCGCTCAACACATTGGCGGCATGGCGTGTGATCGAATGCGCCAAATGCAAGATCGTTTCGAGATTGTGGGCGATGTGCGCGGCATGGGGGCCATGTTGGCGATGGAATTTGTGGCAAACCGCGACACCAAACAACCGCTCGACCCCGCAAAAACCCTCGCCATCGTGCAACACGCCGCCGCCAATGGCGTGCTTATGATTCGCTGCGGCCTATACTCCAACGGCATCCGCTTCCTTTTCCCGCTCGTCATCAGCGAAGAACAACTTCATGAAGGGATGGATGTAGTCGAAGCGGCAATTGCATCAGTTGCGTGACTGGTTGATTGGTTGGTTGATTAGTTGATTAGTTGATTAGTTGGTTGATTAGTTGATTAGTTGATTAGTTGGTTGATTAGTTGGTTGATTAGTTGATTAGTTGGTTAATTAGTTGATTAATTGGTTGAACCGCCAGTCAACCAGTCAACCAATCAACCAGTCAACCAATCAACTAATCAACCAACCAACCAGTCAGCCAGTCAGCCAGTTGAAATTCTTGATTATGAACGAACCCCACCTAAAGCAAGTTTCAGATTGGATCGAGGCGCATCAAGACGAAATCGTGCAAACGCTGGCGGCGCTGGTCAAAATCCCCAGCGTGATCGGCAACGAGGCCCCAGCCCAAGCTTTTATGCGCCAGCAATATGAGCAAGCCGGTCTCGAGATTGACGAATTTGAGCCAGATTACGCCATACTCAGCCAACACCCGGCCTTTGTAGATTCGGGGATTCCGTTCGCAGGGCGACGCAATGTCATCGGCACATGGCGTAGCAGCCACGCTGGGTCATGCGGTCGGAGCATCGCCTTAAATGGTCATACTGACCTTGTCTCTGCCGAGCCACTGGGGGCGTGGCATTACGACCCATTCGCCGCCACAATCATCCCATCTAGCACCTCGAAACTGGGGCGTATGATCGGGCGCGGCACGCAAGACATGAAAAGCGGCGTGATCGCCAACCTGTTCGCGGTCAAGGCGTTGCAAGCCTGCGGCGTAAAGCTAAAAGGCGATGTCATTTTGCAAAGCGTGATCGAAGAAGAAAGCGGCGGCGGCGGCGGCACGTTGGCGTGTTTCGAGCGGGCCAAACAACAAGGCCGCCTGCCCGACGGCCTCATTGCCACCGAGCCGCACTGGTTGGATGTGTGCATCGCCCACCCCGGCATTTTGTATTTCCGCGTCATCGTCGAGGGTAAAAGCGCACACGCTGGACGCGCCCATGACGGCATCAACGCCGCCGTCGAGGCGGCGCCCATCATTAGCATGTTGGGTGAATGGGACAAAGAACGCGCCGCGACAAAACACTATGAGCCATTTGAACGCAGCAACCCCGCCGCCCGCCGATCATGCCATTTGAATGTGGGCATGGTGCAAGCCGGCGATTGGCCTAGCACGGTGCCGGGCCGCTGCGAAATCGCGGTGCGCATGTCGTTTATCCCCGGCGAAACCGAGCAAGGCATCAAGGCCGAGATCGCGGCGCGGGTTCACGCCATCAGCCAAAATAGTGCTTGGCTCCGCGCCCATCCACCGAAAATCGAATATTTCGGCTGGCATACTGACCCTTGGGTGCAAGACGAGAACCACCCGTTTGTGCAAGAATTTGTGCAGTTGGTGCAATCGGTGCGCGGCGGCCCCGACCCATTGCCCACCATCATGGGTATGACGGCTGGCCTCGACACTCGTTTCGCCCAACTTTATGGTGTGCCCGCCTTTGCTTGGGGGCCAAAAGGCGCAAATTTACACGGCGCAAACGAATATGTCGAACTCGACTCCGTCATAGACACCACCCGCGTCCTCGCTGCCTTTTTGATGCAGTGGTGTGGCAAAGTGGCAGAGTTGTAGGTTGCAGGTGGCAGGTAGCAGAGTTGCAGGTGGCAGGTAGCAGAGTTGCAGGTGGCAGGTAGCAGAGTTGCAGGTGGCAGGTGGCAGGTAGCAGAGTTGCAGGTGGCAGGTGGCAGGTGACAGGTGATCACTTTCAACCTGCAACTCTGCAACTCTGCAACTTTACAACTTTGCAACCTGCCACCTGCAACTTTTAAATCAAAAGATGCCACTTGCTGGCGTCGCTACCCCATTGATGACCAACGACTGAGCGCTTGCGGTCAACATAGTCGGGGTTTGGGCATTCCATGAGCGTAGCCCAACCATCGGTCGGTGGGTCATGCAAATAATTTGGAATCATGCCGCGCCAAATGAAGCCATTACGGAGCTGGGGCGTCATGGTGGGGTCAAAAATATTGCCAGCAATCACATGGCAGGCATATTCATATACGTTCATCGCCTGTTTATAGTTGACAAAACCGGGAATCATGCCGCCAATAATTTGGCCTTTTAGCCCCAAACGCTTGCACAATGCCTTACGTGCATCATAAAATTTGCGGGCGATGCCCTTGCCGCGATAATCGGGATGCACACTCATGTCACCGCCGTAATAATAAACACCGTGCAGGTCATGATTGGTGAACCAGCCATCGCTGGTTGCATGTGCGTAATCGTGGCCTCGATGCTGTTCGAGCTGATCGTGGGTTCGGAATCCGGCTGTCATACCGACAACCTTACCGTTATTTCGATCAATTGCCACAAACTGCCCTTCGGGGAACAGCAAAATATGATTGGCAATATGCGCTTCGGTAAATAGCGCGTCTTTACTGACGTAAGGAAAACACACTGCTTGGAGTGCAGCGCAGCCCAACAAGTGATCTGGGCGGGTAGTTGTAATAAATATGTCACTCAAGGTACACCATTCCGGAGATAGGCCGGTTCCTATACAGGCTCATACAGGCGCTCCCTGCCGCACCGACTTGACAGCGCTAGCAATCGTGCCTGTGACAATGCGTTTATTGACGAGTTGCATTTGTTCACACACTTTTTTCATTTCGTTTGACTTATTCACCTCATAGTTTTCTCACACTTGGTGAGAATCGGTAATTAGATTCCACAATCCCCCTGCCGAATTTAACCCAGCAGGGGGATTGCAAAACTTTTTAGTTAACGGCAAATTAAGGCCGTGCAATATATTCTAGCACAAGTTTTTTTGTGCAGATGCAAAAGCCGAAAATATGGCAAGTTCAAATTATTGCGGAGATACAAAAACCACCCTGCCAAGCAATATGCTTGGCAGGGTGGTCAGTATTTTAAAGAGGGCGGCGAAAAATTTATCGAACTTTTTCGCCGCGCCCAACGCGGAAATAAATTAAGGCAGCGGCAGTGACGACGATCATCATCATGAGCGAGAGCGCAGCACCAAAAGGCCAATGGTTGGCGGTGCTAAATTGCTGGGCGATGGTGCGCCCAATCATTTGCGATTTGCCGCCACCCATCAATTCAACCGTCACATAGTTGCCAATAGCGGGCACAAATACCAATATCGAGCCGGCGATGACGCCCGGCGCGGTAAGGGGCAACATGACTCGCATAAATGAATTCATGACGTTGGCGCCAAGATCGCTCGCAGCTTCGAGCAAGGTCCAGTCAAATTTTTCAAGTGAGGCGTAGAGGGGCAAAATCATAAACGGCAAATTGCCATAGACCAAACCCAACATCACTGAAAACTGAGTGAATAGCAATTCGATTGGGTCTTCAAATCCCAAACTGTCCACCCAAACACCATTAATCGCCCGCATCACCGGCCCTTCGTTGAGTAACATGAACCGTAGGGCGTAGGTGCGCAGCAAAAAGTTGGTCCAGAATGGAATCATGACCAAAAACACCGCCAAGTCACGCCATTTCTTCGGCAAGCGCACAATCCATATCGTGACCGGAAAAGCGATGATGACAGTCAAAATGGTAGACAACAACGAAATCCACAGCGAACGACCGAATAGGGTCAAATATTCTTCGCCAAAAACACGGCTGTAATTCTCGACGGTCAGTGGAAATTCTGGGCTACCGCTGCCGCCTTTGGTCATAAAGCTGATGCCAAGAATGAGCGTGATCGGCAAAAAGAAGAACACGATCAGCCAAAAAGCGCCGGGAAACATCAAGCCAAACAGGCGGGTTGAGGGGTTTTGAGTTGACATCGCATTAATCCTTAATGACAAGCGCATTTTCGGGTTTAAACGTGAGCCAAGCCGCTTCGCCCGGCTTAAAGAAGTATGACGGGTCGAGGGTGCTTTGTGAATTTTGCTCCCACACGTCGAGTTGGATGTCGCCCAAACGCACAATGACCCGCGTATCTGAGCCGACATAAGCAATTGAGGCGACACGCGTTTCGTAGGTATTCAACGCGCCCGGTGTTGGCTTATCTACCAACAGCATCTTTTCTGGGCGAATTGACATCGTGGCGTTATCGCCCACACGCGCCCCTTCGCCGACACGCCCAACAAATTTGCGCCCCGCCACCTCAATTTCAGCAAATTCGCCATCAATGCGCATCACTTTGCCATCCAAAAAGTTGGTTTCGCCGATAAAATCGGCCACGAAACGACAATTTGGGCGCTCATAAATTTCGAGCGGCGAGCCAATTTGCAAGGCCTTGCCTCGACTCATCACACAAATACGGTCGCTCATGGTCAGCGCTTCTTCTTGATCGTGGGTAACGTAAATAAACGTAATCCCCACTTGTGTTTGCAAATTTTTTAGTTCAATTTGCATTTCCTTGCGCAATTTCAAATCGAGCGCCCCCAGCGGCTCATCGAGCAACAACACTTGTGGGCGATTGACCAAGGCCCGCGCCAAGGCCACACGCTGCTGCTGCCCACCCGACATTTGCTTCGGATGCCGATCTGCCAATTGTGGCAAACGCACCAATTCAAGCGCCTCTTTCACACGGCGTTTGATCTCGTCGGTTGCAACCCGCTTCATTTCCAGCCCAAACCCCACATTTTGCGCCACTGTTAAATGAGGAAACAACGCATATGATTGGAAAACCGTATTCACATTGCGTTGAAAAGCGGGCACGTTGCCCATTGAAAGACCATTAATGCGCAAATCGCCTTTGGTGGGCTGCTCGAACCCAGCGATCATCCGCAAACAAGTGGTTTTGCCACAGCCCGATGGGCCAAGCATCGAAAAGAATTCTTTTTGGCGAATCGCCATAGATACGTGGTCTACTGCGGCGACATCGCCGAATTGTTTCACCACATCACGGAGTTCTACCGCAAAATCAGCTTGAGGTTGTGCCATATCGTATGAGATAGAGATTAAAAGATCACTCGATTATATACGTTTTATTGATGCTTATGCGAGTGCAAAGTTGCGGTTTAACGCAAACGCGGCTTGTGTGGCTTGGGTTGCACTGCCGTTGTGATGCTGCCGCCAACGCTACCGCCCACCACCACCCCACCCGCGCCGGCTGCCAAATTATTATCGCCAACAATCGCCACACCATCGCCAACTGTAATTTTGATGGCGCGGGCACTGGGTTTAGGCGATTGCAACGGGTCAGGCGCGGCTTGCCCCGCCGCCAAACCTTTGCCGCCCAACAGCAACGCCACCGGAAAATTGCCACTCACCTGATAGTCGGGGTGCTGTGGCTGATTACGTTCGGCCTGCACCAATTTTGGCACATTACGGTAAACATGGCTCATGACATCTGACACCAGCACTTCGTTTGCGCCACCGGCTGGCTGCGCGTGGCCGGTCAGTGCCTCAATCAGGTAATAGGTAAAGACGCTCATGCTGCCATCTTTGCGCAGCCATGACTTTTCTGCTGCCTGCGACGAGCTAAGAATGGCCCGCCCCGCTCCCAACGCCAATTCGCTCAAGTCTTTGCCACCCGTCGGCGTAATGTCAGCCGTCGCCTCGGCCTCATTTGCCAACACCACCTGCACTGGCATGGCGCTGCTGATGGCGTTGCCAATTGCGGTCAAGTCTTTGACATCGGCCCCGGCTGCATGGCAGCAATCGAGCACCACAAACAAACGTTTTGGCTGCAATGCTGCCACTTCGGCGGCAAAATCGCGGGCTGCCAGCGCCCGTGCCGCGACACTGGTCGGTTTTACGTCGTAGGGGATGAAATAAAATTCGGGGGGATTGCGATTTGGATCACGCCAACCGTGACCGGTGTAATAGACCAGCGCGGTCGCGTTACCGCTTGTGTCGGCAGCCAAGTTGTTTGCCAGCCATGCTAGGCCATCGAAAATGCCTTGCCGTGTCGCCTTTGCACCAGCAATCACGCGCACCTTTTTCGGGTCATACCCACACCGTTGCGGGTGAATGAGCACATCACGCAGCGCATTCACATCTTTCAGCACGTCGGGCAAGGCCCAGTTTGGCACACTATTTTCGTCTACCGAAATTAACAGGGCGTATCCGTTGGTAAATTTTTTTGTCATAAGAAATCGCTGGATAACGGTTTACCGTTGTGGTTGAAATGTCAGTGTTCTAGTTAAATTGTATCTAAAAAAGCGTGGGTCTTTCGTTTGGCTATCTCTTTTCGAAAGAATAGCGTCGTCGCGGCAATGCAACAACTGGCTTAAAATTTCGTTGTGGCAACTGAATCTATGCTAAAATACATCGCTTATTTTTAAAAGGTGGTTGATGTATGTGTTAACGCAATACATCACGAGAGTTAAGGAGTAACGAGTAAACGTGGATAACGACATTCCAAGCGCGACTGGTGCTGATGACAGCATGAAGCCAAAGAAGAAGATTGCCAAGAAGGGTGGGTTTCGCCCAGATGGTAACGCGAGCAACTACAACAATATTAATAAAGAGGCTGTGCGCCCCAAGCGCATTGACGAATTTGCTGCCAGCGGCAAAGTGCCCGATTATAAGGACTTTGAAGTGCTACGCCGCTATGTGAATCAACAAGGCAAGATTATGCCTCGCCGTCGCACCGGGCTAAACGCCCGCAATCAACGCCTTTTGGCTACGGCCATCAAGCGTGCTCGTGTGTTGGCCTTGGTTCCAGTTGCTGGCGCTCCTCGTCCGTAATGGTTGATTGTTTTTTTTAATTTAAGAGGTTGACATGGCTAAGAAGAAAGGCGTGCGGATTCATATTCGCTTGAAGAGCACCGAGAGCGGTCATTTTTATTTGACCGAGAAGAACCGCAAGAATGACCCATCGCGCATCGAATTGCGCCGCTATGACCCATTTTTGCGCAAGCATGTGGCTTATAAGGAAGAGAAATAAGTCGTTGTGATTAAATGTAACAAGGGCCGATTGTATTCCAATCGGCCCTTGTTTTTGTTACACCATAAGTCTGGTTTCCTTAATTTTAATTAGGAATGCCTTCATAAGCATATAGCCTATCCCCAGATCCCGTTGCATCTTCTGAATATGCGCCCTCTCCATTGGCACCTGTGCTGACAAGCGAATGGGGACGAACCCAAAAGAAAATATGCCCCCAATGACCGTGATTAAATTTCTCATATTTCAACTCCTATTTTCTGATTTCTGGCATTAAACGAATAAAGGGAATATCATGGTCGTTTTATTGGGGATGTCGGCAATGGCAAAGGCGAATTGAGCGATGGGATGGATAATCTACTCGTATTTGATTGCTGAGTAATTGCTCCTTCGATTGGACTTTGTGAAGTATTTAATTGATTTTGATCAAAATTGGGGAGATATTGATAGAGGATAGCGCCTTGCGCATCTTTAAAAATCAACCTGCCAATTGCAATATCTAGCTTGTTATAAGCGTTCAATTTCAAAATTCCATCTGTAAAACCGATTATGGCTTTATAGTGTTTTCCGCTAAGCACATCTTCGCGAGAAGATAGCACTGTCACTTCAACCACCTTGCCCTCTGCGCGGGTCGGATTCAATTCGCGCACTTTGATATCCATCACCTCGCGCCCCATTAATGCAAGGGTTAACGTGTCTTTAAGTTGTTGTTTTACGATGCCGGGGCTCAAGTCTAGTGTCGGGGTGATTACTCTGGGTCGAATGATCGATAAGTTTTCATATCCATAGCCTATATAGTTCAATGATTTGTCTGCGTCATCAACGGCATCAAAGCCCCAGCAAGGAATGGATATACCCTCGCGTCGTAAATTAACGATTGCGTGTCCAGCAAGTATCCTATCCCATGTAACTTGTAGTTCATTTTCAGCATTTTTAACAGGCATTCTTAGTTTAATAATCCAACAAGTATAGGTAATTAATGGATCTGTTTGAATTTTTGTTCTAATCCCCTTATATACCAATCCCATCTCTTTGAGCCTGTTCTCTATGGTTTTTGCAATCATTTCGTCATCTTTTCCAGGATTGGAGAGTTGTTCATTGATACGAACATCACTGAGTGGGATTAAGGGGATAGTGGAAATATTTTGTCGGTTAATAAGCCATAACCCTCCCCCCACGATGAGTAACCCACTAACGATACCAACTAATAACTTTTTCATTTAAGTCTCCTTTGTGTAAATTCTTAGAATAGAATTCAATCACGTTTTAGCAAAGTCAACATATCATCACAAGGTGACCCCTACTATAAATTCATAGTAGGGGTCACTATGCACCAACCCACGATGCAAAGCGCGATATTTGGCCTCGACCCGTGAGCGCACAGCTATGTCAACGTAACAGTCAGCGATTGGTACAAACCCGCCATTGCGCTTGCAAAAACACTATGCCTTATGCGAAAAAGGCTGCTCTGCGCCGTTATTTTCCCCTTTTCGCACCTTCATTTGCGGCTATACTGAGTGCATATAAAAGGCGTATCTATGTCATTAACCATTGCATATCAGGGCGAGCCGGGCGCCTACAGCGAGCAAGCCTCCTTCGACTTTTTCGGGCCAAATTGCCAGCCGGTGGGCAAAAAAATCTTCGACGATGTATTTGATGCTGTCGCCAGTGGCAATGCTGATCACGGCGTGGTTCCGGTCGAAAATACCCTAGCGGGCAGCATTCACCGCAATTATGATTTGTTGGTGCGGCATCAATTGCACATCATCGGCGAGGTCATGGTTCCGATCAATCACCAGTTGCTCACTTTGCCTGGGGTCGAGTTAACCGATATTAAGCGCTTGTATTCGCATTGGCAACCATTAGGGCAATGTGAACACAATTTGCGCAAATTATTGCCTAGTGCTGAACGCATTGAGGTCTACGATACAGCGGGCAGCGCCAAGATGTTGGCTGCCGAGCAACGGCGCGACACTGCCGCCATTGCCAGCCGTCGTGCTGCCGCCATTTATCAATTGTCTATTTTGCGCGAGTCAATCGAAGATGACCCTTCGAATGTGACGCGCTTTGTGGTGTTATCGCGGCAACCCGCGCCGTCGCCCAGCGCAGACGCGCCAGAGAAGGCGTATAAGACCTCGATTGTCTTCACAGTGCCAAATATCCCCGGGTCGCTGTATCGGGCAATGGCTTGTTTTGCGTTGCGCGATATTGACTTGTGCAAAATTGAGTCACGCCCAATGGCTGGTTCGGCGTGGGAATATTTCTTTTATATTGATTTCATTGGACATCCCAACGACCTCGCTTGTGCGCGGGCATTGGCCCACTTGGGCGAATTTGCCTCGATGCTGCGGGTGTTGGGAAGCTATGAACGGGCGAAATAAAATGGTTGAATGGTTGAGTAGTTGATTGGTTGCTTGAGGGTTGCGCGTAATACCCTTCAATCGCTAATCTTCACTTAATTAATCAACCAATCAACCAATCAACTATTCAACCAATCACGCATTTGATAAAAAGGAGAACACAACAACATGAAGATGATTTTGGCGATTGTGCAAGCCGATGACGCTGGTAAGGCGATGTCGGCATTGGTCGAGAAAGGGCATCGCGTTACCCGCGTTGCAACCGAGGGCGGTTGGCTGCGCCGCGAAAACGTCACCCTATTGCTGGGTGTCGAAGACGATAAGGTAGACGAAGTGATGGCGATTCTGAAAAAGACGGGCCGTCGCCGCACCTCCTACATCAGCGTCCCGCGTGAAGTGCCGGGCGCACTCAATGCGCAAGTGATTGACGTCGAAGTTGGCGGCGCAACCGTGTTTGTCTTGCCCGTCGAGCGCTTTGAGCATATGTGATGAATGATGAGTGATGAATAACGAGTAACGAGTAACGAGTGATGCGTCATCACTGTGATTAAAATACTTGTTACTTGATGCCGCACCCGCACGGGGATCGATCCCCGCGCTACATAACAACGCCTACTATGGGGGTTACAAACTCAGCCGGTGCAACCGGCGTTGTTATGTAGAACGGTCCTGAGCCTGACGAAGGATTGATCGCTGTTCGGACTCATTCTGTCATTTATTTCACCGCAATAGCCTTACTCGTTACTCGTTACTTGTTTTACTCGTTACTTGTTTTACTCGTTACTTGTTTTACTCGTTACTTGTTTTACTCGTTACTCGTTACTCGTTACTCGTTACTCGTTACTCGTTACTCGTTACTCGTTACTCGTTACTCGTTACTCGTTACTTGTTACTTGTTACTTGTTACTCGTTACTCGTTACTCGTTACTCACCACCCATTCCTCAAGATTCGCCGTGTCTAGCGGGCGGATTCCGGCTTCGATTTGGCGCAGCATGGCGATGAGGCGATCAAGGCGAGGAGTGGGAACACCGTGAATGCGCCCGCGTTCAGCGATGAGCGTCATTTGTGGGTCGAGTTCGGTTTTGCGTTTGCGCACTGCCAGATCGCGCCAGATGCCGCTATGCGTCTTTTTATCGCGGCGACGTAGCGACACCAAATAATCGAGCGAGGCCGCTAAGTCGGGATCATTCACATCGCCGGTGCGACGATAGAGATTTGGGTCATAGCCGTCGAAACCGATAGAGGTCACGCCTTCGGCATCGGCAACGGCAATGACTTCACGCGCCAAGGCCACCAACGGCTTGCGATATTGGTCAATTGCGTCAGCCATGCTCAAATTGCTCAGAGCGGTGGCGAATAAAATTGCGCCATAACCCAATTTGCCCCACAAATAGCCCCAAATATTGTCGGTGATGTGCACCGGGCCGCCGCCCCAATGCGCCAACGCCGTGCGCAGCTCGCGCAGGCGGTCGGTTTGGCGACCATCCAATTCGCCGATATAAAACGCGCCCGGCCCGCCAAAATGAATGAGGCCGGGTTCGAGGTAATCTGCCGAGAAATTGACGAAGCAGCCGATGGTGCGCTGTGCGCCGACCAACGCTTGTATGCTTAACTCGTTTAGTCCGTTTTGGGCCGAAAGAATATAGCCATCGGGCGCGAGATAAGGCCGAATCATCTCGGTGGCGCTGTGGGTAGCTTGGGCTTTGGTTGCCAAAATGACGCGCCGTAGCGAGGCTGGTGCAAATGCGGTAGGCAATTGGTCGGGCGTAATGGCGCGGGCAGGCACGGTGAAGTTTTCGGCGTAGCCGTTGATGCTCAGCCCGTTTTGGTTGATGGCCGCGACATGGGCCTGATCTTGCTCGACAAACAGCACCTCCTCGCCGCCGCGCAGCATATACGCCCCAATGGTCCCGCCAATCGCCCCCGCTCCGATGATGATGAACATAAATGAAAGTGGGAAGTGCTAAGTGCTAAGTCCTAAGTTTTTTACTTAGGACTTAGCACTTAGCACTTCTGGCTATTTTTGTGCCGTGCGTGGGTCGAGGGCATCGCGGACGGCGTCGCCGAAGAATGAGAAGCCAATCATGACAATTGACAAACAAATGGTTGGCAAAATGCCCAAGTGCCAATAGCTTTGGATGTAGTTGGCGGCCCCACCGACCATTTTTCCCCAGCTTGGGGTGGGTTCGTTGATGCCGTAGCCGAGAAAGCTAAGGGATGATTCGAGGATGATGACGGATGGAATGCTGAAGGTGATGGCGACGATGAGTGGGTTGAGGATGTTAGGCAGCACATGCCGCCAAGCAATTTCGCCGGTGCTGCTGCCGAGCGCGTGCGATGCCTCGACAAATTCGCGCCCGCGATAGCCCAGCACTTGCGCCCGCACCAGCCGCGCCAATTCGGGCCACGCCAGCAGCGCGATAGCGAGCACAAGATTGATGATGCCGCCGCCTAGCACGATAACGACCAAAATACGGAAAAGCAGGGCCGGCAGGGCGACAAATACTTCGATCAGGCGATTGACCACAAAATCAACCCATCCCCCAAACCAACCGGCGCTAAACCCAAGCAAAAGCCCCAAAACAAGCATAATGGCTTGCGCCGCCAATGCCACAATCAAACTGGTGCGTGCGCCCCAAATAAGACGCGACAGCACATCGCGGCCCGATTCGTCGGTGCCGAGCAAGTATTCGGGCGCGTCGCCGGGTGACTTGTAGGCGTTGATCGCGCTGGTTTTTTGGTAGTCGTACGGGGCAAGAATGGGGGCGAAGATGGCGCAAAAGACAAATAAGGCCACGATAACTGTGCCAAGCAGCCCCAGCCGATTGCGACTGAAACGGCGCAAGGCGAGTTGGGCAGGCGAAAGCGGCTTGCCTATGGCGGCGCTGGCGACACTGGCGCGGTTGGAAACGGTGGATGATGCTTGCATAGGTTAAGATTTTGAGCCATCGAGGCGAATGCGCGGGTCGGCGACGGTATAAAGCAGATCGGTGAGCAGATACGTAATACCCCACAGCACCGCCACAATCAGCACCGTTGCCATAATGACGGGGTAATCGCGGGCCTGAATGCTGTCTATGAAATAGCGCCCGACGCCGGGGATGTTGAACATCTTTTCCAAAATGGCCGAGCCGGTCAGCGCGTTGGGGATAAATGGGCCGATGACGGTGAGGATGGGGATGAGGGCGTTGCGCAGCGCGTGTTTGAGCACCACCACTTGAAATTCTAGCCCTTTGGCACGAGCCGTGCGCACATAGTCTTGGGCCAACACTTCGAGCATTCCGGCGCGGGTGTAGCGGGCGATGGTTCCGAGCGGCAACAGCCCGAAAATGATAACGGGCAAGACCGCCGTCAACGGCTCGTTGGTCAAATCCCAACCGGTATAGGGCAGCAATTTCCATCGCACCGAAAACAAATATAGCCCGAAAATACCGAGCGCGAACACTGGCACGGTGATACCCACCACCGAAATAAGCGTGACAATGTAATCTATCAGCGTATTCCGTCTGACGGCGGCCCACACGCCCATCACCAAGCCAAGCGGGATGCTCCACGCCAGCGACAATGCGCCAAAAATGAGACTTGCGCCCCAATAGCGACCAAACAGCGTGACAATTTTGTCGCCTTCAGCCACATACGACGTGCCAAAATCGCCTTGCACGGCATTGCTGACATAGCGCCACCACTGCACATAAAACGGCTGATCGAGGCCGTATTTGCGTTTGATATTTGCCAGCGCGGCTTCGGAGAGCGGCTGCTTGGTTTGGTCGAATGGGCCGCCGGGCACGTTATACATCAGTGCAAACGTGAGAAACGACACCACCAGCAACACAAACGCCATGCCACTAAATCGAGCAATAAGAAATCGGGCCATATTTGAGGAAGAAAGAACCAAGAACCAAGAACCAAGAACCAAGAATTACGAATTACGAACTAAGAATCAAAAGACAAGAATTAAGCGCAATAAGCCAAAATCTTAGTTCTTAGTTCTTGGCTCTTGGCTCTTAAAATGGGGGTTTAGGATAGCCGACGCCGAAGGGTTCTTCGGGGCGGTTCCATTCGCCGAGCAAAGCGCGGCGCAGCGGGGTGGTTCGGGCGACAAAGGCTTTGTCGTTGCTGAATCGGTCGGATGGAATGAGCCAAGGCGGCGCATAGACCATGTGCATGGTATAACGATCCCAATCCATCTCGTTTTTGTGGGCGCGATGCCACACGCCCTGATGAAAAAGCAGCGCCGTGCCGGGCTTGCCGCATACAACTTGGGTAATGGGAAAATCGGTGTCAGGTTTGACGCTTTTGGGCAAGGGCATTGCCACATTATGGCTGCCCGGAATCATCGCCATATTGCCCTGATTGGGCTGCGATTGATCAGTCAGGTAATAGCCAATACGAAGTTGCACCAGCGGCGTGGGCAAGGCCAAGCGGCGAAATTCATACACGCCAGAGCCATCTTGATGCCATCCACCCGATTTGCCGCCCGCTGGTTGCACCGTGCACCATGCGCTTTGCAAAATAAAATAATCACCCATGATCGCTCGCACTTTTTGGAAAGTGGAGGGGTGGTCAATCAGGGCTTCGATGGCGGGTTCAGTTTCGTATAAATGCCCCAATTGTCGCCATTCGCCTTTGGGATAAGGCGCGTGCGCCCGTTCTGAGGCGTCGAGACAAGCCGCCACTTCGCTGGGGCTGAGCGCATCGGGCACAATCAAATACCCGAAGGTCTCGAACATAAAGCGCTCTTCTTCGGTCAACGGGCCGGGTTTTCCGATTGGTTCAAGCATAAAAATCCAAGCTCACCGATTGCATAAGATGAATGATCAGCAGGGGCACGGCATGCCGTGCCCCTGCTGACCATCCACAGCGCTGATTTATTTTGGCGGGGTTGGGCGCATGGTTAACGCATCTTTGGTGACATACACGCTTTGGATGGTGCTGCCCATGCTCGAGTTGACTGGGAATGACATCCCGCGCGACTTGTTCACCTTGCCGCCCTTAAATTCATCGCCAGTCAAATATTGCCGCCACAAGGCCACATCGGTTTGCACATGCGACCAAACGGCGGGGGCTTCTTCAACCAGCAACTTCTCGGCTTGGCGATACATTTCGTTTCGCTTGGCGGTGTCGGTCAATGGGCCGGCTTCGTCCAACAGCTTCTGATAGTTGGCGTTATTCCAGTTGTGACGACCATTGCTGCGGAACACACTCAGCATGTTCGATTGGTCGAGGTAATCCATGCCGTAGCTGATCATGCCAAAGTCAACTTGGGTCGGCTTGGCGTTCAGCGCGTCCATGAATACCTTTTGCTCGACAATCTTGATTTCGACCGGAATGCCCAGCACCTTCTTAATTTCATCGGCATACACTTGGGCCACTGCTTTGCGCACTTCGTTATACGATTGGTTGCCTTCGTTGCGCACTTGTAAGGTCAGCTTGTCCACCTTTTCACCCGATTCAGCATACAGTTTCTTTGCCATGTCGGGGTCATATTTTTGCAGCGGCTTCAATTCTTCGACATTCGAGCCGGGGAAGCCGGGCGCGAGGAAGGAGTAAGCTGGTTTGTTCGACGGCTCCTTGACGATGGCTTTGGCGAGCGAATCGCGGTCGAGCAGGCGCGCCAAGGCTTGGCGGAACTTGACGTTATTAAATGGCTTCTTCGACATGTCGAAGAAGAAATAGTTGGTGCGGAAGTCGCCAACATCGGTTGAAACATCTTTGTTCAGTTTCGCGTCATCAAGCGCCAACTTGAGGTCGGCTACGTTGGCGGGCACGGCGTAATCTACGCGGCCTGCTTGATAAGCTTGAATTTGGCTTTCAAACGGCAAGGCGATGATCTTGTTCAAATACGGCTTGAGGTCATCGGGCAAGTTCTTGTTGGCCGTCGCCACATAGCGGGTGGGCGACCATTCGGTCACAATGAATGGACCAGACGAAACCGCCGTCTTGGGGTCTGAGTTGTAGGTTGGGCCATGCCTTTCGAGCGCCGCTTTTTGCATGGGCATGAAATAGAGTAACAAGCTGGGCAAATAGGGCGTTGGTTTGGTCGTCTCGATGATCAATTCCTTGGGGTTTGCGCCTTGGCGAATGCCAATCTCTTCGAGCTTGCCTTTGCCAGCCGCAGCCTCAGAATAGCCCTTGATGTTGCCTTCTTCGAGATACCACACGAAGTCCCACGCCGTCTTGGGGTTGGCAGTGTGTTGTAGGGTGGCGATAAAATCGGCGGCGGTGACGGGCGTGTTGTCTGACCAGTTCAAATCTTCGCGCAGCGAAAATGTCCATGTCTTGCCATCGGCGCTCACTTTCCAGCTCTTGGCAGCGCCGGGGATGGTTTCGAAATCTTTGTTGAGGCGGGTGAGCGAAATGGCATACAGGTCCGACAAACCACCTCGGTTATACACGCTGGCGGTGATATCGGCAAATTTCGAGTCTCTCGACGCGCCTTGGGCCGGAATGACCATGACTTGATGATCGCTTGGCGCGGCATCGGCGGGCAACTTTTTGCCGATCGAGTTCATGCCATCAGCAGGTGCAGCCGGGGCCGCCGGCGCTGTGGTCGCGGCAGGTGCAGCCGGAGCCGTCGTCGCTGCTGGCGCAGGCGCAGCGGGGGCGCTGGTGGCCGCAGGCTTGGGC